>NZ_VOYM01000060.1:0-23438 GCF_013420285.1 Acinetobacter sp. YH01019 | reverse complement strand
GGTTTTAGAAGAAGTTGTAATTTCTCCAAAAAGCTTGAAAACCATTTTAAAGCCTTCGACTTAACCTTCTTTTACATCAATAATGGCTTCATTTAATGTCAGCATACTTTTTAAAACACCACCAAATTTATTACGGCAATCAAAAGTCGATTAGGATTTAAATTTCTAAAAAAAATAAAGTCAAAATGCAAATTGATAACGGTGTTAAAATCTACATTGATATTTTCGACTCAGAGCACAAATATGATGAGGACGATATTGAAGCGTGGTGGCGACTTCCATTTCAAGACGTTAGTGATATCAAAAAATTAAACGGACAATTGATCACCTTAGCGCTGAGCTTCAATCTATTCGCGAAATAGGTAGTTTCCCTGAGAGCTTTCTTGCCATCGTACATAAAAGCGCTAGCCACTCTTTATTATTACAAGATGAAGATGGCGTCAATTTAGGTGAAGAAATTTACATATGGCACCATGATGATGAAATGATCAATTACATTACTGCTTCCATCGAAGACTTGATGTAAACAATTTTTTGAGATTAAGATTTAAATAATAATTTTTACTCAAAAATTAGCTTGATAAAAATTACACTAAATCAACAATTTTTGATCGATTTTTGAATATTTTTTCAGCTAATATAAATTCAGCCCATGCTACGGGCATAACAAAAATAGGAACGATCAAAATGAATAAATTACTTGTTGCTTTAGGTTTAGCTGCAACTGTTGCTCTTGTTGGCTGTAACAAAGATAAAGCCCCGGAAACGGGTGCGACTACAGGCGAACACCTAGAAAATGCAGCTGACCAAGCAGGCCATGATATTGCAAATGCAACTTCTGAAGCTACAACAGCGACTGCAGAAGCAGTGGATAATGCTGCAACTGCTACAGCAGTAGCAACTGAAAATGCTGCGGATGCAACAGCTCAAGCTGCTCACGATACAAAAGAAGCTGCGAAAGACGTAACTGCTGAAGCAGCTGGTGCTGTTGAGCAAGGTGCGGCAAATGTGAAAGAGAAAGCTCAACAATAATTGTTGCGTGATAAAAAGGCTCCTGGACTGGAGCTTTTTTATTGCCTATACAATCGTAAAAAACTAAATTAATCGAATTACCTACTTGCAGAATGCAAATCGACACGTCACCCTATAAAGGTAAACCATAAGATTTTAATTAGAGAAAATAATGTCTTATTCACACCATACTGAAAAACACTATATTGAAAGAACGGGTTGGTTACGTGCATCTGTACTGGGTGCCAATGATGGCATTATTTCCGTCACAAGCTTAATTATGGGTATGGCTGCGAGTGGTGCATCGAGCCATACCCTATTGATTACCTGTATCGCGGGATTAATATCTGGCGCCACATCAATGGCAGCTGGTGAATATATTTCTGTAAAATCTCAAGAAGATGTCGAAAAGGCAGATTTACACATGGAGCATAAAGAACTCCAAAAAAATCCTGATCTCGAACTCAAAGAATTAACTCAAATTTATATTGCACGTGGTTTAGAACCACAACTGGCGCATGAAGTTGCAATTCAACTGACTGCACATGATGCACTTGCAGCTCATGCACGTGATGAAATAGGCATCCATGACAATACAGCAGCCAAGCCTATTCAAGCAGCTTTATCATCGGCACTTGCCTTTTCAGTTGGTGCGCTATTTCCAATGGTCGCTATTTTAATTAGTGCGGATCAACATATCGAAAAAGCTGTAATGGCCGTTGGTGTCATTTCATTAGCATTATTAGGTGCTTTGGCCAGCTATGCAGCTGGTACGTCTATCTGGAAAGGTAGTGTTCGTGTTGCATTATGGGGTATTGCTGCGATGCTGTTCTCAAGTTGGATCGGTTCGTTGTTTAATGTAAATCCAATTTAGATGAGTGTGAGTCCAATTTAGAAATTGGGCTCTAATGAAATTCTTTTAAATATCATAACATATAAGTAAATTTGATTATTTAAATCAATTTTACAGAGCTTTGTTTGCCTTTTTTTTAATCAGTATTGGTTTTTACAATATATAAAAACTTTAGAATAGACACACTTTAAATCAATATTCCTCCTCCCATGTCTGTTTTAGCTGAGCCAGCAAACCGATCAAACACCTCGGTTTGGGTGGCATTTGTTTTATTAATTTTAGGCACTATCGGTGCTTATTACGTCGTTGGTATTAACCAAGCATTGTTATTTTTAATTGGTGGTGCTCTAGGTATGACGTTATATCATGCCTCTTTTGGATTCACCTCTAGTTGGCGTGTGTTCATTAAAGAGCGCCGTGGTCGTGGACTCCGCGCACAAATGATTATGCTTGCACTCGCTGTTTTACTATTTTTCCCTGCCTTGGGTGCAGGTGAATTATTTGGTAATCCTGTTAAAGGCAACGTAAATCCTGTGTCTATGTCCGTGATGATTGGCGCCTTTATCTTTGGTATTGGTATGCAATTGGGCGGTGGCTGTGCATCAGGTACGCTTTATACTGTGGGTGCTGGTAGTGCGCGCATGATTGTGACCTTGTTCTTCTTCTGTACGGGTTCACTTATCGCGACTTCACATATTCAATGGTGGTTTGATTTACCACACTTTGAACCAATTTCTTTGGTAAAAAGTTTCGGAGTCGTGCCAGCTTTATTACTCAATTTCGTTCTATTTGCTGTTATTGCAGCAGCAACAGTTTACTTTGAGAAAAAACGTCACGGCAGTCTCGAAGTTGAACCACAAAGTACAAATCAAGGTTGGAAACGCTTTCTGCGTGGCCCATGGCCTTTGGTTTGGGGTGGCATCATCTTAACTTTACTTAACTTTGCAACCTTGGCGCTGGCTGGCCGCCCATGGGGTGTAACCTCAGCACTGGCTGTTTGGGCTGCTAAGTCTGCAAATGTCATGGGTATTGATGTTGCATCTTGGGCATATTGGCAGCAACCTGCCAATGCTAAAGCACTGACTGAATCTTTATGGTTTGATATAACATCGATGATGAACTTCGGCATCATGTTAGGCGCACTACTTGCAGCTAGCCTTGCTGGTAAGTTTGCACCCAACTTTAATATTCCAAAACGCTCGCTCATGGCAGCAGTGATTGGTGGTTTATTACTCGGTTATGGTGCACGTTTAGCTTACGGTTGCAACATTGGTGCATATTTCAGTGGTATTGCATCCGGCAGCTTACACGGCTGGTTATGGCTTGTATTTGCATTCATTGGTAATGGTATTGGGGTCAAGCTGCGCCCAATCTTCTTCCCTGGTGAACGCCCTCAACCTGAAAAATTAACTGGTTGCTAATTTCATATTCACAAAAAAAATCCCCTCTATTGAGGGGATTTTTTAATTACTAAGTGCTGCTTTTAAATTACAGCCATATTGCATGGTCTCTTGCGCCTGCTTATAGGTGGTATAACGATTGATAATAAAATCATAAAATTGATCAGCATTAGAAAAAACTTGTGACCAATCCTCCTGCCCTGCATTCGGCAGTTTCAAATCTTTCACCATAGCTAAATTAAAATGTCCAAGTCGATACATTTCAGCGAAATGTCCATTCATTACATTGCAATAAGCTACTTTGGATGACTTCAATGCGGTATTCGCTACAAAATGCTGGTTCAATGTTTTTAAGTTTGTCACATCTAAAGCAGATTGATCTGAAAATGCCAAACTTTCCATTTTTTTAAGCTGAGCAAAATCATTGGCAAACTTTTGATTTAATTGCTCAAATCGCTGTTGCAAAGTTGTAGCATCTGCCACTTGATAACTCTGAGAATTTACAGCTGACTTTTCTTGCTCATTGGCAGAGCAAGCACTGAGCATAACCGCAGTCAACACTGTCGATGCAAGAAACAATTTCATCAAGGTCTCACTTAAAACATTCTAAAGCGCAGCCATTATGCCTGAAAAACCAACTAAAGGGTTTTCTCATTCATATAACGCCAATAGCGCCGTGGCACATATTGCACATGTAATTTCATATTTCGGCGAGCCTCAATATTGACGCTACGGAAGTAATCCTTCCAAAGCTGATCATACAAGACTTCTTCATCATCCAGTTCAATACAAAAAGATTGACTATGCCCACTCGCAGTTTGACGATCTATTGCTCCTGCATCCATCTGTACTTGATGAACTTTATGCAAATCATAATAGATACCAAAATTGCGCTTTTCATCGTATATAAGCCAGCGTTGATCTTGATAACGTGCTTTAAAATGTCGTTCGATAATGGGTAAAACATTAAAATCAGGTGAAACCAAACTTATGAATAAACCATCCTGACATTTTTTAAAGCGAACAAAGGCTTCCATCCTATGCTTTTCACGCCCTACTTGCTTCGCCCACTGGCTCATTCCCAATACATCGGCATGGCCATAATTTTTAGACACATCACGCTGCTGCTGAAACACATAGATCGCAAAATTAAAACAATGTTGAAAAGCCTGTTGCTGCTCTGACAAAAAGGCATAATAAAACTGCTTCAAAGCACTATCCGAAGCTTTTAATTTTAATCCCTGCCAAACCCGCTGCGCGTGTTCATCATTACTAGCAACATCAATCTCTGCAAATAAACCCGTTTGCACATTTGCATCAGTAGAAACCTGCACATCAAATTCTTTAAATTGAAAAGCACGAAATATACAGCTAAGTAATCCAGTCATGGTGCCATCAAAAATATAAATACTCATGACTACGGACTAAAACCCTAAGCTCAATTGTGGGCTAATTTGTTGGGTATATTTAGATTGACCACTTTGCAAAATTTGCTGTCGAATTTGATATGGCAGCTGCTCACGAATAAATTTTGGAGAATCTTCACAGCGAATAAAATGCTGTGCCCTGTTATAGGACACCCCCATACGCTTTAACTGATCAATTTGAATTTTACCAAAGCGACGTGCTTGAACAATTTTCTTAGCCGAACGCACACCAATACCCGGCACACGTAATATCATTTGATATTCAGCACGATTAATATCTACTGGAAATTGCTCAGGATGGCGCAGTGCCCAACCAAGTTTTGGGTCAATATCCAATTCTAAATTAGGATGTTCTTCATCAACCAATTCATCGGCAGCAAAACCATAAAAGCGCATGAGCCAATCACTTTGATATAAGCGGTTCTCGCGTAACAAAGGTGGTGCGGAACCGACAGCAGGAAGTGCACGTTCATTTTCATTAATTGGAATATAGCCCGAGTAATACACCCGCTTCAGCTTAAACTCTTTGTAATGATGATCGGCCATCAATATGACATCGCGGTCAGACTCTTGATGCGCCCCAACCACCATTTGTGTGGTCTGTCCAGCTGGAACAAACTTCGGTACTGAGCGAATTATTTTCCGTTCGTCTTTCAATTCAATCAACCGATCTCGCACAATACCTAAATCTTTTTGCACTTCAGCATGGTTTTTTTCTGGAGCAAATTGTTGTAAACCGGCTTCAGTTGGCATTTCTAAGTTAATGCTCATACGGTCAACATATAAACCGGCTTCTGTAATAATTTCTTGTGAAGCACCCGGAATGGTTTTGAGGTGAATATAGCCATTAAAGTTTTCTTCTAAACGCAGCTTTTTCACCACTTGCAACATACGCTCCATGGTGTAATCCGCTGATTTAAAAATACCAGAGCTTAGAAATAGCCCTTCAATATAATTGCGGCGATAAAAGTTCATGGTGAGATCAACCACTTCTTGCACCGTAAACGCCGCACGTTTGACATCATTACTGCGCCGCGATACACAATAGGCACAATCAAAAATACACACATTAGAAAATAATATTTTGAGTAAGGATACGCAGCGACCATCTTCGGTATAACTGTGACAAATACCATTACCAGTATTGCCTAAACCTTTGTCTTTATTTTGGCGTTTGCTACCACTTGAAGAACAAGAAACATCATATTTGGCAGCATCAGCTAAAATTTGCAGTTTTTCACGGATACGATCAGACATGGGGAGAATACAATTGATTAAATACGATTCTATTTTAATATTTAGATTTCTATTGAATATGTCATTCATCAACTCTACGACATGAGATGTCGCTGTATTTGTAAGTCGATCGCCGTTGAAAGACCATCATTTAAAAATGAAATAACGAATATTATTTGCTTAATTTTTTAAGCTTGGGCAAAGTAAATAAAGTAACTGGAGTATGCACATGACTTTACTAGAAAAACTTGGCATTAAGCACCCAATTTTACTTGCCCCAATGGCTGGTGTTTCCACACCTGAACTTGCAGCAGAAGTCTCTAACCAAGGTGGGTTAGGTTCTCTTGGGTTAGGCGCAAGCAGTGTAGAGAATGCACGAAAACAAATTTTGCAAACTCAGGAACTCACGGATCAACCCTTTCAGGTCAATTTCTTTTGTCATGATAGTGTCGAGTTGGATGAACAAGTAGCAGCACAATGGATCTTACAATTCAATTCACTTTTCACTGAGTTTGATGCAGCAGCGCCTGAAGCATTAAATTGCATATATCCAAGTTTTAAAGACGATGACCACTTTTTAAATTTAGTCTTGGAAACATGTCCCAAAGCTGTCAGCTTTCATTTTGGCATACCACACCCACATCAGATTCAAGCCCTAAAACAAGCTGGTATCGTTACAATGGTTTCAGCAACAAATTTGGCTGAAGCAAAACTGATTGAAGCTGCGGGCATTGATATTGTCATTGCTCAAGGGGTTGAAGCTGGCGGGCATCGCGGCATTTTCAATGAAAGCTTTGATAGCAGTGTAAAAACACGTGATTTAGTACAACTGTTAAAACAACATATACAGTGTCCAATCATTGCTGCTGGCGGCATTATGAATGGTCATCAAGCATATAACCTCATGGAACTCGGCGCCGATGCTGTTCAACTCGGTACAGCTTTTGTTCAATGTAAAACATCAAATGCGAATGAGGCTTATCGTAAAGCACTGTTTGATGCCCCGATTACACAAATTACAGCGAGCATTTCTGGACGACCAGCCCGTGGCATTATTAATAACTGGCATACCGATGTTGATACTCCTACGCGCCCTACAGTTCCACCTTATCCATATACGTATGACTTAGGCAAACAGCTACATGCTGCTGCAAGCAAAAAAGGCATACAGGGTTATGGTGCTTTTTGGGCAGGAACAAATGTATCGCAAATCCGTGAATTAGAAGCACCTGACCTCATTAATCAACTGATTTTAGAAATGCGTTTTAATTAAAGCAAAATTTAGCTTTTATACAACTACACAAATGCAAAAAGCCCTCATCATTTTGAGGGCCTTTTGCATCGTAGAATCAGGATTTTCATTTATTTAGTTTCAAGCAAATTCACTTGCTCCACTTGAACATCACTCATGATTTCACCATGTTCTAGCAAGTTATTAAAATAGTTTTCAACCACTTTGTATTGATCTGCTGTCGATTCAACCTTATACATGTTTTGGCGAAATTCATTACTAGAACGCAAACCTTTGGTATACCAAGCAATATGTTTACGAGAAATACGGCAACCCGAATACTCACCATAAAACTCGTACAATTCAGATAAATGCCCCAACAATACATCGCGAACTTCAATTATGGTCGGTGCAGCCAAATGTTCACCTGTTGTTAAATAATGCGCAATTTCACGGAAAATCCAAGGTCGACCTTGAGCAGCACGGCCAATCATCACAGCATCCGCGCCTGTATAATCTAAAACGTACTTGGCTTTTTCAGGAGTATCAATATCTCCATTGGCAATAACGGGGATATTAATAAATGACTTTACGTCTTTAATTAAACTATAACGTGCAGTATTTAAATACATATCTTCACGTGTACGACCATGTAATGCCAAAGCTGCAATGCCCGCTTCTTCAGCACGTTTCGCCACACGCATAATATTTTCATGACCATTTAAATAGCCAAGACGGGTTTTTAAACTAACAGGAACATCTACGGCTGCCACAACAGTATCGAGGATACGTGCAACGAGATCCTCATCTTTCAATAAAGCAGAACCAGCTAATTTATTACAGACTTTCTTCGCTGGGCAGCCCATATTAATATCAACAATCTGAGCACCATTCGCTACTTGATAACGTGCAGCTTCTGCTAATTCATGCGGATCTGAACCAGCAATTTGTGCAGAAATTGGTGCAATTTCTCCATCAAAATTCGCACGATATAAGCTTTTTTTACTCATGCGCAGTGTTTTGTCTGCAGTCATCATTTCACTGACCGCATGACCTGCACCAAAATATTTACACAAGGTTCGAAATGGTCGATCAGTTACGCCTGCCATGGGAGCAACCCATAACTTTCTTTCGATTGGACGATCGAATAGTTCTTGAATGACGTTATGTTGACTCAAAGCTTAAACCTCGTAAATATCTCGTAGTTATGACTTCAATTAACCCTTCATATAAATAAAACCATGGGAACTGACTTAGCTATAAGCAATTCCACATTACTAATTCATATCATTGGGTTAAATTGCTAGAGCGCTTCATGCCCTTTATTAAGAGTAAATAAAACTCTAGGAAAATTGAAATAGGAGAGAAAAATATGCCGTTAGTTTAGTGTCTTTAACACTAAATTTCTATGCATTTAGTTTTGTATCGACTCGATCTTATTGAATTAAGCCTTTTATACCGCAAAACAAAATGATCAATATTTTCTTGATGAAAACTTTTATACTGAAGTTCAAAGCGGGATCTACATAAAGTATTGGAAAATGATATTTAACATGCATATAAAATTATTGAGTTTAGTCGTTGTGTCTTCTGCATTAGTTGGCTGCCAAAAACCGACTGAAGATGCAAATGCAGAATCAATAAGCCCAAATCATCATAGTAGAAATGCCCAGTTAGACACACCTCAACAACGTTTTGCTCATGCAGATGAAAAAATCAGTCACTATCTGGATCAATTAGATTCAGCAAATACGACTTTAGATGTGAAACAACAAGTCTTATGTATCGATTATCCAAATGAATATAAAAACAACTACATACCGGCCATGTTAGAAATTGCTCCACAGGAATACACAACTGAAAAAATGCTGAATGATTTGCACATTTCACAAGATTATTATGCTGAGAAACTCTCCATCCAATGCCCGAAGTAATTGTTTTAGGATTTCATCAATCGTTCATAATAAGCGTTTAAATTATGAATCAAGCGATTAAATCACTCCGTCGCTGCAATAACAAAGTAAAATCCGCTACCCGATTTATTTTCGGGTTTTCTTTTTTCAAGACTGGTTCTAATTGGATCAAAGCGATTACTGTTTTCATCAAGCAATGCCTAATAAAAAAGCCATGTTCAATAAAAGTGATGTAGTTCTAATAATTTTAATTTTATGATAAATAACAACTTTGAATGATACAGAGTTGCCACAGAAGGCTTTAGTATAATTACACTTTTCTCATGATTTATTCATTAAATTACCACCTCCAATTAAATGAACGATGATGAATTAATGAAAACTTTAAACAAAGTACTTTTCGCTACTCTTATTTCTGCTGCTGCTGCAACTACATTCGCTGCTGAAGAACAAAAAGTTGAAGTTGCTGCAACTGAATCTGCGGCATCTGAAGTTCAAACTGCTGAAACAACTCAAGAAGCAGTTGAAGTGAGTGCTGCATCTGAAGCAGCTGCAAAATAATCTATATTTTGCTAAAAGCCCACATTATAGTGGGCTTTTTTTGCTTGAATTATTTGATTTTCATCCGTT
This sequence comes from Acinetobacter sp. YH01019, assembly GCF_013420285.1. Lineage (NCBI taxonomy): Bacteria > Pseudomonadati > Pseudomonadota > Gammaproteobacteria > Moraxellales > Moraxellaceae > Acinetobacter > Acinetobacter sp. YH01019. The sequence continues at coordinate 13,737 of NZ_VOYM01000060.1, read as the reverse complement.
GAATTTGCCGCTCACGACGATATAAACCTAAAATCTCTTTACGTTGATGAATTTCATCTTCTGAGAAATTAAGTACATTCATCAGCTGTGCAAGTGGGATTGTCGAATTTTCAATTAAGTAATAATCCTGCTCTGTTGTCCACTGCACATCAAGCTGGTTTTTCAATTTAGATCGTTCATATTTACGCATGAATGCATTATAACAAATGTGCGCGTAAATCAGACTGCAAAAAGCCCACCGAAGTGAGCTCATAACCTTTGACTAAACCTATAGCAGAAAATATTACAGATTTTCATCCTTTGTAATCATGACTGAGGTTAAAATCGGCACACCAAAACAAGGAAGTAACAATAAAATCCAATATTCCACCATTGGTTTATCAAAACCTATGTTGATTATGAGTGCTCCAACAACCATCACCAAAGCAATACATGCAAAGAAAATACTGAAAAACTTTGCTGGCATATTTAATCCCCTTAAAAAATTATGGTTTTATTCAGTATATACCTTCAATTTTCATAATTAAAAAAATAATAGATTGAATTAATCATATAAGAATCTGAATTTGGTTATTATTTCCCATCATCAAATCCAATCACTTTGTTTTTACTCGAGTTATACGCTAAAAACATATTGACAGTACCCAACGAGGCATATACATAATAATTCATCAATTTTGTCATGTGCATAGTATACTGCCCGTGCCTCTTTCCCCTTATGTGGCTGACGTTTCTGGAAGATATGAACAAAACCTTTTCTGCAGCTTTTTGCTTTAAATCAATGTCTATACTGGCTTTATCTATAAGCTTAAGCGCTTGTGGAAATGGTTCATGGTGGTCGAAAGATGAACCGACCATGGAAGCTGAACAAATTAAAAAAGCCATTCCACCTCGTGTAAACGAGCGCCAATCATGGGCCAATGATATTTACGATATTAGTGATCAGTTAGGTATTCCCACCACGAAAAAAAATGTTTGTACTATTGTTGCTGTAGTTGATCAAGAGTCAAACTTCGTGGCTGACCCGCATGTGCCGGGTTTAGGTGAAAAAGCGGTGAAAGAAGTTCAGGGCCGACTTGAAGAAAAGTTTAAAGATAAATTAGGTGATGGTATTGGTGGTACGGTTGCAGGTTATTTCCAAGATGTCCTTAAAAATCAGCCTAGCCCAGAAGACAACTATTTAAGTCAAATGCGTCGCGTGCAAACGGAACGCGAACTTGATGAGCTATATCGTGAAATCTTCGATTACATGTCCAAGCACTATCATGTTAGTGCGCTGACTGGTGCAGCTAAACTCGTTGGTCAAGATATTGGGGAAAAATTAAACCCTATTACTACCTTAGGTTCAATGCAAGTTCATATTGGTTATGCCAAAGATCATAAACGTCAAGGTGGCAATATTGCAGAACTTCGTACTGACATGTATACCCAATATGGCGGGTTATATTATGGTATACACCGCCTTATGATGTATCCGGCTGAATATGATAAGCCAATCTATCGCTTTGCTGACTATAACTCTGGCCGTTATTCAAGTCGTAATGCCGCGTTCCAAAGTATGTTAAATGACTTAACACCTGCAGAGCTAAGCTTGGATGGTGACTTACTTTTGTATAGCAAAGACGGTTCACCTCGAGCAGCGAAAAGCCAATCTGAGACAGCACTCATTGCTGTATTTGCAGAAAATAATGTGATTGCCACACCACGTCAAATTCGTTCAGACTTGAAAAAAGAAAAGGATGAAAATTTTGAAGGTACACTCACATATAAAGCGGTAAAAAAACTTTATCAAGAAAAAACAGGTAAAGAACCCTTCTATGCAATGATGCCAGAAGTGGTCATTTCGGGACCTAAATTAAGCCGTGATTACAACACCAATTGGTTTGCAACTCGTGTCGATGGACGTTATCAAACATGCATGCGCCGCATCAAAAACCTAAAGCTCTAGCTCTCTTTGACTTTGATGGTACCCTGTGCAAAACCGACAGTTTTACAGGGTTCATCTTCCATTCTCTCTCTAAACGCCATATTGTGCGCCAAGGCATCAAGCTCTTACCATGGATACAGGGTTATTACTTAAACCTTTATCCTGCGCACGCCATGCGTCCAAAACTTTATGCCGCAATGTTTAAGCAAGCGGATCAACAACATATTTTAAGCCAGGCTGAAGTCTATGCTGAAACGCTTATGTCTAAACTTAACCCCGAATTATATAAACAGCTTCAGCAACATCAACAACTCGGCCATGATGTCGCTTTAGTGTCTGCGTCTGTTGATTTATATTTAAAACCCATAGCAAAAAAACTCGGTGTGAAATTAATTTGTACGGAAACAGATAGCCATGATCGTAAATTAACAGGTAAATATCACACACTGGACTGTAGTGGAGAGCAAAAGAAAATTCGTATATTGCAACATTTTAATGTGCAAGATTATGAGTGTATTTATGCCTATGGCAATAGTGATGAAGACTTAGCGATGTTTGAATTAGCAACCCATTTTTTTATGAATGGCCATGATAATACTCTACCTGAACTCACCTAAAACAGAGCATTCTACTTGGTTTTTTTAATTTGATTAAATAATCAATATTGTAAAATTAAGCTGTTCTAAACTATAAATAATTTCATACAATTAGCCTTTTCAATCATTCATATTCTGTGTTATTTTTCACAATAATTACAATTAATGCGGTCCAACATTACAAGCCGGAATAGAATATGAATCAATTCAATCCACCAAAATATGTAAAAGGCCTCAACATCAAATTCGGTGAGAATCCGTTTGTATTACTCGCACAGTTTGCCTTCTCTGCCACACGCCAGATGTGGAGTAAAGAAGAAATTGAAGTGGTAATTCGCATGGCGAAAAATGGAAATTACATGAATTTGATCAAAATCCTTCGACTGCACATTAAAAAATAATGTTACTCAGCCAACGCCCTCCTCTTCATAAAAAAAGCCATGCAAATGCATGGCTTTTTTTATTCCAATTCATATTATTTTTTAAACGGGAATGCATATTTCACAATACGTTTAATTACGCTGCCATATTGTTTCACAAGGCTCGCGTTATTGTAGTTCAAACCATACTTTTCACATACAGCTTGCACTTTTGGTGCCATCTGACGGTAACGGCGTGCAGGAACATCAGGGTATAAATGGTGTTCAATCTGATGACTCAAATGCCCTGTTAGAATATGAAAAGCTTCAGAACCAGTCAGGTTTGAAGAACCACGAATTTGACGCATATACCAATGACCGCGGCTTTCATTTTCAAGTACTTTTTTTGGGAACACTTCAACATCTTTAGTGAAATGACCACAGAAAATGATACTGAATGTCCAAATATTACGTAAGCCATTTGCCACTAAATTACCGGTGAATACGGGTAATGCTGCAGGCCCAGCGATCAATGGGAAAAAAACATAATCTTTAAACAGTTGTTTGCCAATTTTTGCTTGCATTGGCTTCCATTCTGCTTTGGTCTGTTCTTTAGTTTTACGGCCTTTGAAATATTTACCCAATTCTAGGTTTTGAATCGCGACGCCCCATTGGAAAAGCAAGCAAAATGGAATGCTGTAGATTGGCTGTAATAAATAGCCCGGCTTCCAACGCTGCTCAGGGAATAAACGAACCAGACCATAACCAATATCATCATCCATCCCTTTAATATTGGTATAGGTATGATGCTTAAAGTTATGCGTTTGACGCCAGTTATCCGCTGTACCGACAATATCCCATTCGTAAGTCTGGCCATTGAGCTTCGGATCATTCATCCAGTCATATTGACCGTGCATCACATTATGGCCAAGTTCCATATTTTCCATGATTTTGGCAAAACCAAGTAAACCTGTACCGAGTACCCAAGCTGGTGGGAACCATCCTGCAAACAGTAATGCACGACCAGCCATAGACGAATAGCGAATCGTAGAATATACACGACGAATATACTTCGCGTCTTTTTCACCTAAATCATCAAGTACTTCTTGCTTAATCGCATCCAACTCACGGGCAAGTTCATCAAGTTGAGTTTGAGTTAATTCACGGTTTTTAGGATTTTTAAAATATTCAATTTTTACAGGCATGTTCATAGTTTTACTACCTTATAAATCAATAACTAAATCAGTCTGTGCTGAATTGACACAAATTTTTAATAAATTACCCGGTTCAGTATTTCGGCTACCGTTCACCAAGTTTTTGGTTGAACCTTCGACTTTATTGCAAGCACATTTATTACAAATACCCATACGGCAACCGTGGTTCGGCTTAATATTTTGTTGTTCCAAGCTAGACAAAATTGACTGCCCTTTTGGAATACTGACTGTTTTATTGGACTGAGTTAATGTGATATTCACAAAACCCACTTCATCGTTATCTACAGCACTCATACTAAATGCTTCACTCATAAAGCATTGCGCACTAGAACATAGCTGTTCTGCTTGGGTTACAAAGCCTGAAGGGCCACATGCATATATCGTACTCGCGCCAAGGTTTTCAATTTGTGCTATATGCGATGCACCTAAACGTGCATCCGCTTGCGCTTCTTGAGTAAAAAATATTTGAAATTTAAAATTAGGATACTGCGCAGCTAATTCATCAAAACGCGCTTTGAAAGCCGCATCTGCATGACGCTTAACCCAGTAAAGCAATTGAATTGGTTGTTCCGACATGTCTTTGGTCTGACTTAATGCTTTAAGCAAACTAAGCATTGGTGTAATGCCACTGCCAGCCGCCAACAAAATCAGTGGACTACGAGTTGATGGAAGTTTCATCTCACCAAACGGCTGTCCAAACTCGATAATGTCACCTACTTGTGTTTTTTCAACCAAATATGAACTAACAATACCCGCATCAACTTTTTTTACGCTCAGTAAAACGTGTTGTGCATCAAGCTGCGTCAAACTATAAGTACGTTCATAGCGGATACCATTAACCCGAATAAATACAGGATGATGTTGACCAGCTTGTCCAAATTTAAATAAGCGATTGATCTGAATGGTAAAACTTACCATGTCATTCGCTGCATTTTCTTTTTGAACAACTTTACCGAGGGCTTGACTGCCCGACCATAAAGGATTGAATTTCTGTAGCCAAAAATTTACTGCATTTACATCTACCACACTGTCTTTCAGTGCATTTAAAGGCTTTTTCGCTTTTTCAAGTACATGCATAGTCGAACACATTTCATGGGAGGTTTTAATTATTATACACATGTATATATATTTGTATATACAGTTGTTCACTTAATATGCATTTCACAAAATCTACTCGCTATCGCTATAATATGTTAATGTTTCTAATCCATTGAAAAATATGACTCAGTCTGCACAGACGAATATGGTTAACATGTACCAGGAAGAATTACATACAGAAGCTGAAGCGCCACTTACAATCCGTACAGTTGGTCGTAAAGCAACGATTACCAAGGAAGAACTGTTTCAAGCAGCGCTGAATTTGATCGGCCCACAAAAAAGTATCTCTTCTTTAAGCTTGCGTGAAGTTGCACGTGAAGCTGGCATTGCACCGAATAGCTTCTATCGCCATTTTAAAGACACGGATGAATTGGCAATTGAGTTAATTGATCGTGCTGGTGGCGTATTACGTCAGATTTTGCATGAAGCACGTTTAAAGGCATCACGCCAAAGCAGTATTATCCGTAGTTCAGTTGAAGTTTTTATTGAACAGCTTGATGCTGATGAAGGAAATTTAAGCCTACTACTTCGCGAAGGTTATACGGGGTCGCATTCATATAAAAATGCGGTTGAGCGTCAATTAAATTATTTCCAACAAGAATTAAAAGAAGATTTAATTGTTTTGGAACGACTGAATCAAAGCAAACTCGCGCATCCAGATATTGTTGCAATGGGCATTACTCAAATTGTATTTAACATGGGTGCCAAAGTGATTGATATGCCTGTTGAAGAACGCAAGCAAGTGGCGGAACAAACCATGATTATGATTCGCATGTTGTTAGAAGGTGCTCGTCATTTGGACGAAGCACAGATTCGATAAGCATCTAAATTTCAGAAAAACCAAATTAAGAAGGAGACAATATGTCTCCTTTTTTATATTCATGCATACTAAATAATACTATTCAGGCAGCAATATTTTTTAATACATGCATGACATGCTCGGCTGTTTCAATGGGCTGCTCCAAAGGAAACATGTGCCCACCTTGCAGGACAGTATATGGAATTTTATATATTTTCTTCATGGCTTGCGGAAAGCCTTGCTGATAAAACGGACTTTGCTCAGCAGTCATTAAATGCACTGGAATATTCGGTGCTTTACGTGGCGTTCGCCACCACCACGCAGGTACCGTTTTAAAAATTTCAGCTTCGACTATTTTGGGAATGGTCAAAGTTACCCCACTCCCCATTGCATTCCTTTGAATGCCTACATTCACATAATCTTGAAAACATTGATCATCAAAATCTTTAAATAATCGATTATTACGCAATGATTCAAATGCTTCCTGCTTGCTCAGCCATTGATCTTTACGTTTCAAAGTCATACCCGATGGGGTAAATTTATGAATGGCTTTAAGATTGAATTTTTTCACCAATTCAAACAATGCTGCATTACGCCCAATCACGAACGGTGGATCCATAATCACCAATTGTGAAAATAAATCTGGACGTTTATAGGCAGCCATTAAGGTGAGCAATGAACCAAATGAATGGCCTAAACCAATGACTTTTTGCTGCGGAAATTTCTGTTCAATATCAGCTATGACTTGCTCAACCAAATAGCGCCAATCTTTGGTAATCGGATACTGCGCCTCCAAACCAATCAATGGAATATATTCAACCTCATAGTCTGAGGTAAACTGCGACAAGAACTTCTGATAGCTTTGACCCGGTATGCCATTGGCATGAGTAAAATGTATCGGGGTTTTCATCAACTAGAATCCTTGATCGCAAACCATTTTGAACATAAAGCTTAGCCAACATAAATTTTAAAACAATAGCCTGAATAGACAAACTCATCTGACAATTCAGCCAAATCTATCGATTAATGAAAGCAATCTATACGGAGCTTGAGCAATCCCAACTTGGCAGCTGCTATTTAGCAGATACGACCATATTTTGCTGTGGCAAGAAAGTTGCACCACAGGTCGTTTTGTCCCCAACGATCACCACGCCTCGCCCTTTTACTGTCGTGCTTTGATCGCTAGCGATCGCACTGACTGTAGTTTTACATTTTGGGCAGTAATGTTTCATCCCATTTAAATGTACGGCAATACCATTAATAACAAAACTTGGCTCAGATTCTGTTACTACGCCGCCATGTGAAGTTTTGCTACCTAAAGTAATTAATGCTTTCATATTGTTATATTCTTTTTAGTACACCATAAAATTCGAGGCATTTTAACGCATGTCAATATTTCACTCTAGCAATGAATTGTTATAAAAAACAAAATTTAGCGACAACTATTCACGTCAAAACCAAATTAAATTTAAACCAAACTGTATAATGTGTCTATAAAAATAATCTATACATTGACCAATAAACCAATTTTTAACACACGCATTATTCCTCATTTTTAAGGAAATGATTATGCCCCGAGATACGAATGACAACCTTGTACAGCACCCAATTGTAAATGAGTTGCGCCAAATTTTACTGAATAATTGGGATCCGATTGGCATTAGTGATATAAAAAATATGGCTGATGAATATGATAGCTACTTACATGATTTATTGATTTTGGCTGAAAGCACCAATACCCAGATTGAAGATTATCGTGATGAGTTGATTTGTATTGAACGCGATTTTATGGGGCTGGATGCAGATATTAAACAATGCACTCAAGCCGCAATTTTAATTCATGCTTTGGCTTTAAAATATCACGTCTGAAAATTCAATTTTTATAGATTTCACTTCTCCATTTTATTTGGGAGCAACAAAACCGCCCAATTTTTTTATAAAAATTATAAGGAGTATAAATAATGATTTTATTTGATGATTTTTATTTAAAGCAACCTCAACGCGAAATTCATCTTGATTCAACCCAAAATGATGAATGACTCATGGCAGATTTTTTAGCGCTTTGCAAAAATGCAGAGCCTGAAGTTATAGTTGCTGCGGATTGAAGCTAATTATATACTTCGTCTGCTCCCTGAAATTCAGCATTACTGTGGTGCAATCGCTTTGAAACAACCCCTTTGCGACAAAATCGATTTTATAGCCCTAGAACACTATTATTTTAAACAACCGAAAGCGTCACGCTTCTGTATCCAAATACAATTCGATACACATAGCCCATATTTCAATATATTGTTTACATGATAGATGCAGAAGAAAACTTTGATAGTGCCATAGGCGATTTAAAAAACATCTATTTCTTATGAGGCAGTGAAGATACAACGGATTAAATTGATAATTACCGCCAAATACAATTTACAACCTATTAAAACCATCAGCCAAAGAAAAAGCACCCGAAGGTGCTTTTTAATATCAAGAAAGACCTATTACGGTTTTACCACCACCATAATTTGAATTGCTTCAGGTGTCACAGCCAAACCATCAAGCAATGTTAAACCTTCTTTTTGTAGCTTTTGTAGACGTGTAATTTCATCTTCACGAATACTTGGGTTGAACTGTTTGAGGTAAGTTAAACGGTCAATTTCATATTGCCATTTGCTACCGTACATTTCTTTGGCTTGCTGTTTGAAACCAGGTAATGCACCACGCGCAATTTCCAAAGCTTGAGTGTAACGCTGTTCAATCACATCACGACGCGCTTTAACCACTTGGCGGCAGCTATTGCCATCAAGATGATGTAAATAAGGACGTAAAATTTCAGGTGCAATTTTTTGTGATAAGTCTTGACCTTTTTCACTCAACAATACACGAACCAACTGTTGTGGCAGACTTGATGGCAAGTTCAATGCTTTTGGTGCAACAACATCCACTTTGAACCACACTTCCATCAACACAGAACCTTGTGGTAATGCAGCTGATTTTAATACCGCCACATTCGTACTACCAAAGCTTTGAGTATTAATCATTTCCATCACGCTTTCTGTGAATGGATGTTCAAGTGTTAAATACTGAGCATCTTCACGAATTTGTGCTTGGTCACGATAGAAAGTCGCCGTCATGCCTTCTTCATCAAGGGTTAAGCCCTGAACTTGCATTTGATCAGTTGGCTTGATGATCACCGTACCGTTACTTTGCTCATCAAAATCAATATTCGTTGACGCCATAAAGCGCTTCATGAACATTGGCAAAGTCGTGTTGTCGTCGTAATCTTCAAGTGCTGTCACAATCTCTTGCGCCACAATTGGACGACATGAATTGTATTCTAACAAACGGTCACGGCCAGATTGAAGCTCAGCTTCTAAAGCCTCACGTTGTACGCTTACTGCTTCAAGTAAATCTTCAAACTCTTGGCCTTTATCAGCAAGTAAACAATCTTTTAGGTTAACAATAAAGTTTTCTTGCAAAGTTTGCGCAGTTGGAGAAATGTTGCTGAAAATATTCAACGCTTCATTATACCAACGGAACATACGTTCTTGTGCTGTATCAACCAAATAAGGCACGTGAATTTGAATACGGTTTTCTTGCCCAATACGGTCTAGACGACCAATACGCTGTTCAAGTACATCTGGGTTTGCAGGTAAGTCAAACAAAACTAAGTCTGATGCAAACTGGAAGTTACGACCTTCAGAACCAATTTCAGAGCACAGCAAGATTTGCGCACCATACGATTCTTCTGCAAAGTATGCTGCCGCTTGGTCACGCTCTAACAAGCTCATGCCTTCATGGAACATTGCGGTACGAATACCAGCATGTAAACGAAGTACATTTTCAAGTGATTCAACCACTGGGCCACTACGTGCAATTAACAACACTTTTTTGTGCTTAAGATCAGTACGTAAACGTTCCATCAACCACATAACACGTGGGTCGCTTTCCATCCAAGAACCGTCAAGTTGTGCTTCTTCAGGCCACATTTGTTCACGTAGCTTGCCATCTTTAGACCAATTTTCTGGTGCTGGAAGTGGCGCTGGCTGACAGTCACGACCCGGGAAGCCTTGAATTGCTTCACGTGTATTACGGAATAAAATACGACCTGTACCATGACGGTCTAATAATTCGTGAATCGCGCGGAAACGCTGTTCAGGCTCATCACTAATACGGTGACCAAGTAAAGTTTCAATTGCAGCAATATGCGCTTCTTCTAGCGGCATATCAGACATTAAAACTTCTGCAATTTTTGCAGTTTGATGATATTGCTCTTCTTCGTCCAAGAAACGGTCTAAAGAACTAAAACGTTGTGGATCAAGTAAGCGTAAACGTGCGAAATGGCTTTCTACACCCAACTGCTCTGGTGTAGCCGTAAGTAACAATACACCTGGTGTTTTTTCTGAAAGTTCTTCTACAAGGTCGTAACGGTCATTGCCGCCCTCTTCTTCAGACCACATCAAATGATGGGCTTCATCGACTACCAGTAGATCAAAACCAGCTTCAAGCGCTTGTTCACGCAAGTCATCATGATCAATCATCAAGTCAACACTTGCGATGATGCACTGTTCTGTTAGGAATGGATTTAAATCAGGATCATGTTCTTTAATTGATGCGGTACGGGTCAAATCAAACAAAGAGAACTCAAGATTGAAACGACGACGCATTTCAATCATCCATTGATATTGCAATGAATCTGGCACCAGAACCAAAATACGTTCAGCACGGCCAGTTTTCAACTGTTGATGAATAATCAAACCTGCTTCAATGGTTTTACCTAGGCCTACTTCATCAGCAAGTAATACACGTGGTGCAAAACGTTTACCAACTTCATGTGCAATATATAGCTGATGCGGAATCAAACCGACACGCGAACCTACTAAGCCACGCAATGGGCTTGATTTCATGTTGGCTTGAAGCAATAAAGCCTCAATACGTAAGTCGTACCATTCTTTATAATCGACTTGGCTTGCAAGTAAACGCTCAAGTGGTTTCGCCAACTGAATGCTTGCACCAATACGCGTTTCATTGAGTGATTTACGCTCTTCTGAGCCATCTTCAAGCTTTCGTACTGCGTTATAACGTACAACTCCACCACGGTCTTCAAATGACTCTACAAGCCAAATTGTGCCTTCTTGGTCTTGCACTTCATCATTCACATTAAAAATGATTCGAGACAAAGGCGCATTGTGGCGTGCATAAACACGCGTTTCGTCACTTTTTGGGAATAAAATGCTGACCGATCGCTCATCAACATCAATAAGAACACCTAAACCGAGTTCTGTTTCTGTATCTGATAACCAACGTTGACCAATAGCAAACTGCTGCAATTTTTCCACCTTTTTCTCAAGTTAGGTCTGAAAATATTAAGCTCAAACTTTGAATGTTATTTGAGCAAAAATCTAGACCTTTAAGCAATATATTTTGACATAAAGCCCACCAAATTAGTGAGCAGAATTCTTTGGGATTTAAATGATTATCCTAAAATGGTACGGCACAATGAAATTCAACTGGCTGTTCCGTTTCAGGATGAGTAAAACTGAGGTGTTCAGCATGTAAACAAAGACGTGGCATGAGTTTTTGCTGATCAGGAGTTGCATATAGCGTGTCACCAACAATCGGATGACCTAAATATTGCATATGTACACGTAATTGATGTGAACGACCTGTAATTGGGGTTAACGCTACACGTGTTACTGGTTGTCCCTGAATTTCAAAATGTTCAGTAGCTTTCCAATGTGTGAGTGCTGGCTTGTTGTGGGCAGGATCAGCGATATGTAAAGGTGGATGTTCTGGGTCATATACCACAGGAACATCAACAGTTCCCTCACCCTCTAGTGTTCCTGCCACCAATGCTTGATAGGTTTTAGACGTTTGACGTTCTTGAAACTGGCGTGAAATTCGATTTTGTCCTTGACGTGTCAAAGCAAAAACTAAAATACCTGAAGTATCTCGATCAAGACGATGAATCAGTAATGTTTTCGGCTCGATTTTCAATAAGCGATTGATTACACAATCTTGTAAATCTGCTGTTTTTCCCGGAACTGTGAGTAAACCTGCCGGCTTATGGATCACCATAAAGTCCGTATCACGATGTATCAGGTGTTCTGTTAGAAAGTTACTCAAAGCTCAATCCAGTCTGATCACGAAAAACAAGGCGGCAATGATAAAAAGCTTAGCCAACAATTACAATGCAAAAAGCCCTATTTCCCGATGTATTTTCCGATTTAGAACAAAAATTTTTCCAATTTGACCTAATTAGGAATTACTAAGCAATTTTTCGAGCAAAGCTTTCAGGCTCGCATCTTGTAAAAAGTCTTCGTAACGAATATTTGCCCCGCTCGCACGCCAAAGGCCAACCAAGTTCACCATCCCCACAGAATCTAATCCATAACTGCGTAAATCTGTGAGTGGATCAATTTGTAAAGGTTCCATTTCTAGCTGTTCAGCAACTGCAAGTAATATGCCTTTAGCAGACAACACATAATCAGTCGGTGCACTCAAACTCCATAGTCGCGTTACACTATAGCTGTTCATGTGGTGAAATCCCTGTGTTGTCAGGCTATCTACCCATTGTATATGTTGTTCTTGGCTACTTAACTCAATTGCGTCATCCACCACGCAGATCTGCTCGGTCACGCTTTGTAAGTGTGGCAATATCTGTTTCAGCATGGGGGGAATTTGGCCTGCAAATATTAATTGCGGATGTGATGTTGCATATTCACCGAGCTGTTGCATGCCTTGCAGTAAATCATCCCCATATAAATCGATAATTGGGATTTCCAGTGCTTTGGCTTTATTAGTGACCTGAATCAGGTTTTGCATCAATGCGCTGTCTTGGATTCCTTGCATCATGCGTAGATTTTGTAAACCTACGAGGACTAAAACAGATGCGGAGGATAAGAGTTGCCATTTGGCTTTTGAGGGAGAAAGTTGGATTTTCTTGGGCATGGGGTACAGCATGGGAGATGAGTCAGCTAATTATTCATAAGTTAAACTTATGCTAGCGTAGATACACAAAAATGATAAGTTCTTAGCTCTATACTTATTTACCTATGTAAACATAAACATTTCGTATAACGCCATTATGTTAAATGGATTTAATTTTACATAGCCTTATATTGATTAAATGCTTGAAGCATTTCCTCTTTCTGTTCTTTGGAAGCATCTGGATATGAGTAAAATCTTTCATAATCATTTCTAAATTGGCTATTTTCAATTCTTTTAGCTAAGCCATCAATAAAACCTTTTCCTTGAGTCTGGTACTGCTGAATCGTTTGTTCATCTAGGCAGATAGTTTTCTCCCAAGAAGTTGCACTCATATTTATAAGAACATTGAGATATATATTTTCGCAATCCTCATATAGTTCCCAAAAATGAGGTTCTATTTCTATAAGCTGCATTCTACTAGCATTCCTAAACTTTTAATTATTTCTAAAATTAACATAATACACGTTATGTGAGGTTAAAAAATTGAGGCTATAGCCTTAATTTTTATGTATTTTTTAAAATTTAAAACCTAGGCCAGTGCCTAGGTTTTTTTGTTATTCACCAATTAAAATGTCTATGCGATAAACCATTTAAAATGTCCTGTTTTTAACCACAAGAGTCAAGCACAGGATTTAAGTTTCTTTTTTCAACAACAGCTTTCTGAGCTTTACGACTTGGCATACTTTTCTTGGCCCGGGAACGTTTATTCTGTTTTTCTAGTTCTTCATGCTGCTGTTGAATATGCGCCAGGACTGAACCTAACCGTTTATTC
>NZ_VOYM01000059.1:0-23585 GCF_013420285.1 Acinetobacter sp. YH01019 | reverse complement strand
TGCCATGTCACTGAATACTCGTCCTAGAAAAGCGTTAGATTGGCTTACACCATTAGAGAAATTTGCTCAGCTTGTTGATTATCATAAGACTTTTCAAACTGTCGCACCTCATGTTTGAATTCGCCATCCATCAAACTTTGAATATCGATGGGTACATGTGCTTGTGCACCGGCTAAAAGCATGACCTGATTTTTAAAATGTTCAATAAACTCGTTTTCAACCGAACTTCGAATATCTAAAGCCAAGCCATTTAATAAAGGAAAATCTGAAAATTCGGATTGTTCTGTTTCTAAAAAACGTCGTGCTGAAAATGTAAGCTCCGTCTGAGCACACGGCGCAACAATAAAATAATCACTTGCTGCTTGAAGGACATAAAAATGTCGACTTTGCTGCTCTCGCGCTAAAAAATATTTAAAAATTGGATGTGCGATGTCCTGTGCTTTTAAAGATGTTTGAAATCCATCTGCTAAAAGTTGCTGCTTTAAGTAAACTTCAACAATAAAGCGCTTCACTTGATGAGCACTTAATTGACGTATATCTTCAGGAGGAGTTAATGCCAAACTCCGAATAATTTGTGCTGCATTAAAAATATAAGTTCGATGCAATAATATTTTTTCAAGTTGATGCTCAAAATCATCTTCAACATCAATAGACTGAATTAATACCAGATCTGCTTCTAATTGCTTTGCAATACTTACGCTATCTGTTTGTTGCATCAGTAAATTAAGTTGTTCACCCAGATGCTGTGCAATAGAGCGCATGTTTTCATCATTTAGCAGTTTGAGTAACATACCCAAGTTCATTGGATTGCTTAAAGTAAATTGATGATTTTGCGCGTTCCATACAATGCCTTTTCGAGCCAAATCGTTTTGTGCCACTTGCTGACACTGATCAAGATCCAGTTGAGCAAAAATTTGGGTTAATACGGTTTGCCAGTGCTCATCCAAATGTGGTTCGAGTTGTAAAAGCTGAATGCGTAATGAATATGGAATACCAACGAATTGCATGTCCTATCCTTGGTCTAATGACAAAATGTCGGCTATTTAGGTTTATTTTTATATAAAACAAATATTAATAAGATATTGCAGGTTATTCAACATCATTCATCTTGAATATATCACCAAATAATACGGTTCTTATTAGTACCTTAGATTAGCATTTAAACGACAAATTCACTAAAAACTACGATTCATTTTTTCAACTTAAATTAGTATTGAGATAGAGTTTTTTATATTTTTATTGAAAATATAAGATTTTTTTAGAGAAAGATTTACACTATCAAATGTATATATCATTGATCTTAGTCCATACGTTTTTTGAGCTTTTCCACATTATTCGCTAACGCCTGTTCCTTTCGCTTTTGCTTGATTAAATGTAGAGCACCTTCAATCACCAATAACAGTACCGCCCCCCAAATAGGGATATAGGTTAACCATTCTTCGGCTTCTACGCGTTCACCTAAGGCAATCGATGCAAATGCCAACAAAACTGGCTCTAAATAGCTCAATAAACCAAAGATAACAAAAGGCAAGTAACGGCTCGCAAGCATATAACTTCCTAGGCCTAATGCGCTTAAAAACCCTAGTCCAATAACGGCCAAAATCAGGTGTGGAAAAACAGCCATTAATTCAAAGGTATTGCTATGAATGAAGCCTAAGTAAAATGCGACAGGCAAAATAAGGCAGAGATCCCACCAAAAACCGCCAAGGTGATCCGTTTTAAACGTACGTCTTAAGAAGAAATAAATAGGATATGCCACAGCCACATAGACGGTTTCCCATGCAATGCTGCCTATACGCCAAATTTCATGCCCCACACCCAATACCGCTAAAACCACAGCTGCCATTTGCCAGGCCGATAATTTTTCTTTGTAAAGAACACATCCGACTAAAACCATGACCAAAGGCAATAAGAAATAGCCAAGTGATACTTCTAAGCCCCGTCCATTAATCGGCCCCCACAAAAACAACCAAAGCTGCGTGGTGCATAAAAATGAGCTCATCAATAACCACAGTAAAAAAATTGGCTGTTTGATGGTTCGCCAAAAAATCTCACTGACTTTTTTTAAGTCCCCCATCCACCACATAAAAAGTGTTAGAAATGGCAAGGTTGCTAACATTCGCCACGCGAAGGTTTGCTCACTATCCATAGGCTTTAAAAAAAGCGTATAGAAATACAAAACACCAAAAGTAACAGATGCCAACACAGACAAAGCAACGCCTTTATACATCTATTACCTCTAGAATACGGGGATCAATCATTTGGATTTCGCTTGAAACTTCAAGCGCTTTAGCATGTATTCTAGCAAATAAAAAACCATGCACAGGCATGGTTTTTTAGCAATTGTTCAAATATTTTGACTATTTTGCTGTCTGTTTCGTATGAATCACATCGGATAAATCATAGCCTACAGATTTGGCATAATTTAAGTAGTCTTGAACGACTGCTTGATCAGGATGAGCAGAACGTGAAAGGACCCACATATATTTACGACGTGGTTCTCCCACAAGAACAGTTTGGTAATCTTCATCGGCTTTTAATACCCAATAATCACCACGTCCAATAGGTAACCAGCGAATTGATTCTGGTAGAAAGCTCACTTTTAACTTGGTATTAAAGGGTGCATTTTGAACAAAAGCTTCACCAATGGACTGCTTCTTGGTACCGTCTTTGGCAAAACAACTGTTATTGACATTAATATTGCCATTTTCATTTAAGGTATAAACCGCAGTCACATCACGGTCACAGCTTTTTTGAAATACCAGAGGCTTACGAGCGACTTCATACCACATACCTAAATAACGATCGAGTTCTACTTTTTCGACTGTCTGTAATGGTTTGGTCTGTGCATAGGCCATAGTCGCTGCACCTAAACCAATTAATACTGCTGCACCCACTGCAATTTTAGCCAATTTAAAACCCGCATTCGGAATATTTGTAGTCATCAAGCTTTCCTCATTTTAGATGCAAACTTACGATCAAATGTCTTTCGATATAAATTTACTTTAAACAATAAATATGCGAATTAACTCATATTTTTGTCTAAGTTATGTAGTTCAATACAGGCCAAAATGGCATTATTGTCTAACAATATTACTGAATCATTTGTGCTTTCAAGCGAAGGATTTCATCACGTAGCCTTGCTGCCTGTTCAAATTGCAACTCCTTCGAAGCTTTTAACATTTCTTTTTCAAGCTTGTTCATATGTTTCGCTAAAAGTTTCGGATCTGACATTAAATGACGCTCATCTGCACTCAAAGCTTTCGCTTGTTGTGAAATTTTTTCGTCAATTTCGTCATCTTGCAGCACTTCACCAGTATCAATATCTTTGACATTTTGACGAACCGCACTACGTGGGGTAATACCATGCTCTAAGTTAAATGCAATTTGTAAATTACGACGGCGATCCGTTTCATCAATGGCTTTTTGCATCGAATCGGTCATACGGTCTGCATATAAAATCGCTTTACCATTTAAGTTACGTGCTGCTCGACCAATGGTCTGAATCAGTGAACGCTCTGAGCGCAGAAAGCCTTCTTTGTCGGCATCTAAAATTGCGACCAAAGAAACTTCGGGCATATCTAGACCTTCACGCAACAAGTTAATACCTACAATCGCGTCATACACACCAGAACGTAACTCATGAATAATTTTAGTTCGTTCAACCGTATCAATATCTGAGTGTAAATAAGCGACTTTCACGCCATATTCTTTTAAATATGAGGTTAGGTCTTCTGCCATACGTTTGGTCAGTGTGGTCACGAGAACACGTTCATTGAGTTCTTTACGATTATTAATCTCGGACAATACATCATCAACTTGGGTCAGTACTGGACGAATTTCAATTTCAGGGTCTACCAAGCCGGTTGGACGTACCACTTGCTCAACCACTTGCTCTGACTTTTCCATCTCATAATGCGCAGGTGTAGCACTGACATAAATAGTCGATGGAACAATTCGCTCCCATTCCTCAAATTTCATCGGGCGATTGTCCAATGCACTTGGTAAACGGAAACCATAATTCACTAAATTTTCTTTACGTGAACGGTCCCCTTTATACATCGCGCCAATTTGTGGAACAGTCACATGTGATTCATCAATAATTAATAAAGCGTCATCTGGAACATAATCAAATAAGGTTGGCGGCGCTTCACCCGATGGACGACCCGATAAATGGCGTGAATAGTTTTCAATACCGTTGGTATATCCAAGCTGCTGCATCATTTCGAGGTCATAACGGGTGCGCTGTTCAATTCGTTGTGCTTCAAGCAACTTATCATTGGCGCGGAAAAAACCGAGTCGTTCAGTTAATTCTTCACGAATCGTCCCAATTGCTCGCGTTAAATTATCTTTTGGTGTGACATAGTGGCTTTTTGGATAGATCGTTACCCGTGGCACTTTTCGAACCAATTTTCCTGTCAGTGGATCAAACCATCGAATGGAATCAACTTCATCATCAAACAGTTCAATACGAATGGCATTTTGATCTGATTCCGCAGGGAAAATATCAATAATTTCACCACGGATACGATAAGTACCACGCAAGAATTCTAACTCGTTACGGGTATATTGCATTTCGACTAAGCGACGAATGATATCATCACGGTTAATACGATCACCCTCAACAATATGTAAGAGCATGCTCATATAGGCATTCGGATCGCCCAAACCATAAATTGCAGAAACCGAAGCAACAATAATTGCATCTCGTCTTTCTAACAAAGCACGCGTCGCTGACAGACGCATTTGGTCAATATGGTCGTTAATCGAAGAATCTTTTTCAATGAAAGTATCTGAAGATGGCACATACGCTTCGGGCTGATAGTAGTCATAATAGCTAACGAAGTATTCAACTGCATTGTGTGGGAAGAATGCCTTAAACTCACCATACAACTGTGCAGCCAAAGTTTTGTTATGCGCCATGACAATAGTCGGGCGCTGGGTACGTGCAATAACATTAGCCATGGTATAGGTTTTACCCGAACCTGTTACACCCAATAACAACTGATCATGCATGCCCTTTTCCACCCCATGCACCAATTTTTCAATGGCTTGAGGCTGATCCCCTGCGGGCTGATATTGGGTAACCAATTCAAAAGGCTGTTCCTGCATCACACTCTTCTTAGACAATTCAACTCAAGCTTTATTATGAGGGCAAAGTTATGCAAAACAACGTTAAATTTATGCAAACAACATGAATACAATTTCACTTTTTGCTCTTCACATTATGTTCAAGGCTTAATTTCACAGACGGACAATTTATAGTTAGATGAAACTTATGATTCATAAAAAGTTTTCAACCCAGATATCTGATGAAAATTAACTGAACCATACCTGTTTAAGCCTATTTTGATACTTGACCAATCAGCCTTTCAGCTGCAACATGAATAAAAGGATGATGAAGATATAACTGTATGACTTACCACTATCATGATGAAAGCATTGTTAAAGATTTAACTGAAGACACCATTTTTGTTTTTGGTAGCAACATGGCTGGCCAACATGCTGGCGGTGCTGCACGTACAGCCCTTGAACATTTTGGTGCTATGAAAGGTGTTGGACGTGGTTGGGCTGGGCAAAGTTTTGCGATACCGACTATGAATGAGCATTTACAACAAATGCCACTTTCACAAATTCAACATTATATTGATGATTTTAAAATATATACAAAAAATCATCCTAAAATGAAATACTTCATCACCTCTATAGGCTGCGGCATCGCGGGCTATAAAGTTGAAGAAATTGCCCCAATGTTTAAAGGCATTTCACACAATGTCATCTTCCCTATCTCTTTCCGCCCTTTTGTTGAGAAACCCCTACCAAAATTAACATCAAAGTTGTTACACACGATTTATCGTGACTCCGTCATTTTTGCACCTGCAACGGATCAATTGGTTGAAGTCCTTGCACTCAGTGAAAACGAAAAGAGTTTGGCTAAAATTTTATTAAATACTCAAATGTACCCAACCGACAGTAATGGCCGAGATCGTATTTTTGAAATTGAAGATATTCTGCATGCACTCAATGGCAAAATTTTTGAGTTTCAATCTAACTCTGAGGGCCCAATGATTTTTGGTGGCGTCATTCTTGCGCTACTAGAGCTCTACAATATCAATGAACAAGATTTTGCTGATGTTTGGACGGCAAAACGTGAAATTCAACCACCACGTCCTGCCAATAAAGCACGTAAATAATTTTTTCATATTAACTACATATATACACTTATAAAAAAGCCAGTCACTAGACTGGCTTTTTTAAGTTTAACGTTTACCCATTGAGCGACGCGTTCCGCGTGGTGGCATCCATGTACGGTCAGCATAACGCTGCGGTTTTGGGCGCATGTCTTCAAATACTTCATCAGAAGAATTTTCTTCAACTTTTTTCACTGGAAAAGGCAAATTAACAATAGCCTTCTTCTTAGGAGGGTTTTGCGTACTCATTGGAATAACTCAATCAAATCTGGCGCTATTGTACAAAAAAAATGGCATTGCTGCTAATCGCACTATATTTAAAAAAGCATTACAAGTGAAAATGCAATTGATGAGGCTAAGCAATGTAATTAAGCAAAATAATTTGTTTGAATACAATGTTCATCCAACTATCAACCAACGAACATCAGCTTTAAAAGTCTTTTTAGAGAACAATCTTTATAAGCCCATAAATTTTTCTTGAAAAGTACATTAATTGTATTGACCTAAATAGCTAAACACCCTGTCAAAAAAGTCAATTAAAATCATATTTAACAAATAGATAGCCATAAATAAAATAGATCAAAACTGCTTATTTGTTACACAAACACTTCACTAAAGTTAAAGGATAAAACATTTTTCTTACTTTGTTACAGGAAGCTTACTTGATCTATTGATATCTATAACATTTCCACAAGTATAAATTTTGAATAATGGGCTCTTAGAAAAATTATTATCAATTTACGGACATGGAGTCCTTTAAAATGAAAAAAAGTGTATTGTGCATTGCTGTGTCTATGGCTGCCCTTCCTATCCTCAGTCATGCCGACTCACCATATTTTAGTTTAAAAGATGGCGATGGCTTTAAGCGTTTTTCAGTTTCTGTAGGTGCTTTACATGTGATGCCTCAAGGTAAAGCGCAGCCTTTTAATGTAAAAACTGCTGCTTATCAAGGCATTGAAGCACCTGTAGGTGCAGTTGGTATCGATACAGTAAAATCCAACCTTGATCCAGCAATGGGCTCAAACTCAACGACCACAATTATTAATATCCTAGATGGTATAGGTGTTGATACCTTACCTGCATCACTCAGTGGCTCGGCAAAAATTAGAGGTTTAGGAGATTGGAATAATCCAGGAACCGGCCTTGAAGCTGATGATGTCACTACACTAGGTATTATGACCAATTATTTCTTTACCGATAATATCTCATTTGAAATGAAAGCAGGCATTCCACCAAAAGTAGACTTGCAAGGTAAAGGGAAAATTTATGCCCCATTCTCTGCAACTGCAACACCAACTTTAGGATCAATTAATTTAACTTCAATTGATCTCAAAAATGACATTGAAGTGACCGATTTAGAAGCTTATGGAGCAGCGGCATCGGCTCGTGCATGGACGCCTGCCTTTGAATTCCAATATCACTTTGGTAAAACAGGTGTGAATAAATTCCGCCCATACCTTGGCGTAGGTTTGATGTATGCATATTTTAACGAGCTAGAAATCAATCCACAGACAGAAAAAGATCTAATTAAAGCTGGTCACATGATTGCAAATATCAAAGATGGTAATGCTGGTCGGGCTTTAGAAATTGCTGCATTAGGCAAAGGCGTTGCTGTACCTTCAAACCTTGCAAGTGAAGGTTCAGCTCCAAAGGTGAAAGTAGATGCATCTGATGCATTTGCACCAGTTGTTACAGCTGGCTTTACTTATGACTTTAATGATAAATGGTTTGCTGTAGGTTCTGTTTCGTACGCTCATCTAAAAAATGATACAACTATTACCGTTACTAATACTAAACACGGTAAATTAATCAAATCTAAGGCTGATATTGAAGTGAATCCTATTCTTGCCTATGCCGGCATTGGTATGCGTTTCTAATTAGCATGAAATACAACAAAGACGACTGCGGTCGTCTTTTTTATTGGTCAAATTTCTATTCATCTTTCACAAAGCTTTGCTAAACCTTCGATATCTCAATTGTTTTATCGGTAATTTATAAATTTATTTTATTGTTTGGTGAATTAATTTTAATCGTAAGTAAACGATGAATCGAATACCATGAGTACAAATTTAAAAATGTAGACTGAGTTATGTCTGATACTCACTTTTCTAAACCACTCATATATATGCTCATAGGAAGTGCCATTATTTTGGCTCTGTCTTTAGGCGTACGACATGCTTTTGGTTTATACCTGGTACCGATGAGTGATGAGTTTGGTTGGGGACATAATGTTTTCAGTCTAGCGATTGCCATGCAAAACCTCATTTGGGGTGCGGTTCAACCAATCACAGGTGCTTTTGCAGATAAATATGGCAGTAAAATTGTGGTGGCTGCGGGTGGTGCACTCTACACCATTGGACTGTTGCTCATGGCGGTCAGTTCTACAGGCTTATTACTCAACTTAAGTGCAGGTTTAATTTTAGGTTTAGCTCTATCAGCAACCTCTTTCCCTATTTTACTTTCAGCAGTGGGTCGAGCAGCGCATCCTGAGAAACGTAGTTTAGCCATGGGGATTGCAAGTGCGGCAGGTTCATTCGGGCAATTTATTATGCTGCCCTCTACACTTCTGTTACTTCAAAAATTCGGTTGGTCATCTGCATTAGTGGTCAGTGCCATTTTAATTGCTTTAATTATTCCTTTAGCATGGATGCTTAAAGCACCAATGTATGTGTCACCGGCTAACAGTACGAACGAGGCGTCACTCAGCTTTAAACAAATATTAAAATTGGCTTGGGAGCATAAACCATTTTGGTTTTTGGCCTTAGGCTTTTTGGTCTGCGGTTTTCAGGTAGTCTTTATAGGTATTCACTTGCCCGGCTATTTAATTGACCATGGTTTTAATGCAACAACTGGCACTATCTTTTTAGCCTTAGTTGGTTTGTTTAATATTGTCGGTACCTATACAGCTGGCTGGCTTGGTGGAAAGTACTCTAAACCTAAACTATTGATGGGTTTATACGGACTCCGTGGTATTGCCATTATTGCCTTCTTATTGCTACCACTTAGCACATGGACAATCTATGCCTTTGGTATCATTATGGGCTTATTATGGCTCTCTACTGTACCTTTAACCAATGGCATTGTAGCCAATATGTTTGGTGTTAAATATTTATCAATGCTCAGTGGTATTGTATTTTTCACCCATCAAGTTGGGTCATTCTTTGGAGGCTGG
Organism: Acinetobacter sp. YH01019; assembly: GCF_013420285.1. NCBI lineage: Bacteria > Pseudomonadati > Pseudomonadota > Gammaproteobacteria > Moraxellales > Moraxellaceae > Acinetobacter > Acinetobacter sp. YH01019. The sequence continues at coordinate 14,222 of NZ_VOYM01000059.1, read as the reverse complement.
CTGGGTGGTGTGAACCACGATATGACTGGTAATTATAATGCGGTATGGATGTTTTCCATTGCATTAAGCATATTTGGTGTACTGGTACATTTCTTTGTAAATGAGGAGAATGTCATAAATGACTGATTCTATGATTTGGCTTCGAACAGTTATTGTAGCGGCTCTCATCCTGCTTTTTGCACTGGCTTTCGCGTTATGGTCACACACGCCTGAATTATTTGAATATTTTAATCAAGCCTTTTGTGCACACTAAACCAGCCCTGATCACTTGATAAAGTTAATACTACTGCTGTTTTTTCAACAGAACTACAGCAGTTTTTTCGCTAAAAATCAAAGTATTAAATAAAAGCTGCATTTTCAGCATCTTAGTATAAATAATCTATTGATTCATAAACTTAGAATATTTTTTGATTTTTCATCTGCTTTTTTATTTCCTAGATTAGTGCTCAACAGATAACAAATTGAGAACTTTTGAAATGACGGCACTTACACAACTTTCACAAGCCATTCACGATGCTCCTCGCTGGCATCAAGCAGAACAATTTCAAGATGGTTCTGAAATTCGTATTGAACCACAGCATGACCAAGCTTTGGGGGCAGTTGTGTATGGTTTAGATGCACGTAAAGCGCAATCTGGTGAAACCATTTATCGTTTAAAACAAGCTTTAGCTGAGCACTTAATTCTAATATTTAAACAACAAACTTTAGATGATCTACAGTATTTAGCCTTTGCGAGTTACTTTGGCTCTATCTTCCGCCCAGGTGCAGACATTCCTGTATTAGCATCACAAGATGAAACAGGTACACTGCCCGATGTGGTTCCGGTTTCCAATGCTGTCGGTAAGGGTGACTATACGGGACATGGCGAATTGGCAGCGCATGCAGACCATCAATGGACACCACTACCTTCGTTTGGATCTCTACTCTATGCCATTGAGCTCCCTCAAGATGGCGGTCAAACTTCTTGGTTTAACACTATTCGTGCCTATGAAGCATTGGACGACGCAACCAAGCAGCATTTAGATCAATTACAATTAATTACTTACAATCCGTTTGTCCGCGCCAAAAGTAACAAAGGTACCAATGGTTATGGATCAACCCCACTGTATCGTTTTAAAGATCAACCTATTGTAGGTCACGCGTATCCACACCCGCTTGTACGCACCCATCCTGAAAGTGGTCGTAAAGGTTTGTGGTTAAATGAGCGCTCAGAAGTTGAGTTGGTCAATTATGACGACCAAGCTGGCAGTGCACTGATTGCATTACTACGTGAACACCTATTAAAGCCTGAGTTTCGTTATGAACATCAATGGCAAGAAGGCGACATTGTTTTTTGGGATAACCAAGCAACGCTCCACTCTCGCCGTCCATTTCCATCTGAGCAACGTCGCTTGCTCAAACGTATTAGCCTTGCAGGAGGTCGCCCATATTAAGCACTTTAAAATGAAAACAATGCCATAAAAATAAATAAACCAAGAGCAGCACCCAAAATAAAAAGAAGACCTAAGATAATAATAAAGCTACTCGAATTATTGACCTATTTCTAAGGCTTTAAAGCCAGCAATAAAATGATCAAGTAAGGCACGAACTGCGGGTAACATACCTTGTCGTGACGCATAAGCGATATGAATCACTCCTTGTGGCAATTGCCATTGGGGAAATAATTCAACCAGCTCTCCTGATTTGAGCTCATCGCGTACAAAAACTGTCGGCAAGGATGCAATTCCAACCCCAGAAAGTGCTGCCGATTTCATTGCACTAAAACTATCTGTTCTTAAGCGTGGATTAAACACGACTTGTTGGACTTCACTTTTTTCACGATGACGAAAGTCCCAAAAATGCTTCGGGCGATCAAAACCAATACAAGGCAGTGTACTGAGTTGTTCTAATTCCGTTGGCACGTCACGGCTTGTAAAAAGTTTTGGTGAAGCCACTAAAACATGATTCCAAGCGTCAAGATCACGCACAATTAAATCACTATCCAATAAAGGTGTATTGCGTACCCGTATAGCTAAATCTACCCCTTCCTCAATCACATCCACCCGATGATTAGTCGCCATCAAATGTACACTGACATCAGCATATTGCTGCATAAAATCCGTGACCATTTTCGCTACAGGCATTTCGACCAAAGCGACAGGACACGAAATTTTGATCATGCCACAGAGCTGATCATTTAATGTGCTGTAAACAAAATTTTCAGTTTCAGTAACTTCATCTAAAATCTTTAGACAATGTAAATAGAACTGTTGTCCTATTTCAGTCACAGTAAACTTTCGCGTATTGCGTTGAATTAAACGCACACCTAAACGCGTTTCAAGCTCTGAAATACGTCGTGAAAGCTTAGATTTGGTTATCCCTAAAGCCTCACTGGCTTTGGTATAACCCTGAAATTTGACCACTTGCACGAAGTAGTAATAGTCATTTAAATTTTGCATGTTTGTTTCATTTTTAGAATAATCTATTGCTGTTTTCGCCCTGTCATTGTCTGACTATACCTCAATAATAGAACACAGAAGCAAATAATTGAGGGCGTTAACATGAATACTATACAACGAGTTTATCAAAGTGATCGTAGCACTTGGGTCGGTGATGGCTTCCCAACAAACTCCATGTTGCCAATGCATGAAATGGGAAATCAAACGAGTCCATTTCTAGTCATGGGATATACAGGTGCATACCAATTTTCTCCTAGCAATCATCAACGTGGTGTAGGTTTACATCCGCACCGTGGCTTTGAAACAGTCACAATTGTGTATGAAGGTGAGCTTGAACACTTTGACTCCAAAGGCAATCACGGCAGCATTGGTAAAGATGAAGTGCAATGGATGACAGCAGGTCGTGGCATTATGCATGAAGAGCATCATTCTAAAGACTTTGCTCAATCAGGCGGCACTTTAGATATGGTACAGCTTTGGGTTAATTTACCTAGCCATGCCAAAATGTCTGATCCGCGTTATCAAGAACTCACAGCAACCAACATTGCTGAAGTAAAACTTGCAAATGAAGCTGGTTTGGTTCGGGTGATTGCTGGTGAGTTTGAACATATTCAAGGTGCAGCAAAAACATTTAGCCCAATGAATGTTTTGGATGTTCGTTTAAATACAGATGCCAAACAAACATTCAGTTTTAATCCACAGTGGAACAGCATGATATTTGTGCTTAGTGGTTCAATTGAAATTGATGGTCAAGATTATGCACCTATGCAAACGCTTTATATCAATCAGACTGCGACAGAAGTAACCATTCAAGCCAATGCATCCAGCAAGTTGCTAATTTTGAGTGGTGAACCATTAAATGAACCGATTGCTGCACATGGCCCGTTTGTCATGAACACTAATGAAGAAATTCAACAAGCGTTCTATGACTTTCAACATGGTCATTTTGCTTAAATATTTTTAACTTAGTTTGCAATTAAAAAACCCACTTTATCGTGGGTTTTTTAATTCTGGGCCGCTAAATCCAGTTTTTATATTTTTAGTTTTTATCTTGCACATTACGTTGATAAAAAGCATCTATTGCTTTCACCATCTGATCTAAGCCGGGTTGTTCAAGTGGGTAATGCCCTGCATTTTTCAGCATGACGATATTAACAGGAACCTTTCTAATCCGACTCAAAAAAGGCTGGCTTAGTGCAAGTGGAGACCAATGATCTTGTTGCGGCTGCGTCAATAAAATTGGGCAAATATCAAAATCTTCAGGCTGCATTTTATTTTTATAATACAAATAAGAATCCAAAAATTGGATTGAAACAGCATTTCCGGCGGATGTACGATCCTTTAAAAATACATCCAAGGCCTCGTCATTATTCACTAATTTATGCATTTTACTCACCCAACGCATGGGTAAACGTATCGAGGCAAGTGGTGTTTTCGCAGTGAGATGGTTGATGGGACTGCCTACCCGACCAATAAACTTATTGATTGAAACTTCATTACGAACTTGCGGATTTGACGTATCTAAAAAGGTCATACCTACGATACCTTTGACATGTTTATTTTTGGCAGCGACATGGTAAGTCAGCATCCCACCGGCACTTAAACCATATAGCATAATTGGTCGATTATCTTTTTGCCGTTCGACTTCGATTAAATCATTACCGGCTTGCACCCAATCATCATATTTAACCTTTTCGCTTTGTTTTACATGTGTCAGACCATAACCTGGCATATCAATGGCAATCGTTTCATAACCATGCGCTGCTAAAGGTTCACCTAAAATCATGGACATTTGGCGACCATTAGTTCCCACGCCATGAAATAAAATGACTTTCACTTTTGCGTTCGGATTACGATAGGTGTCGAGGTGGATATTGTGTCCTTGCCAAGACCACCATTCTTCAGTGGGCAAGTTTTTTTGAGTCAGTTGATATTTCGCAGGTAAAAAACCATCAATCTGCTTCCAAGCGGCTTGATTTGCATAAGTCGGAAGCTGTTCTAAAGTTACATCCGTATTAGCAAAAGAAAATACTGAAATGCATGATGCAAAGAGACCAATAAACCCTTTGAAAATTGCGACTAGTTTTTCTAAAAACACATTAATCATGTTCTTACATACTTATTTTTATATTTGGATTTAAAGAATGCTAAGCAGCTAATTCAATGTACACCATGTGTTTTCAGGACAGCGCTGAATAAGGATTGTATATTTATCGTTGTTCAAGCAAAGTACCTGAAAAATTAAACTAAGCCTCACGCCATAAGTTTGAAATAATAAAACTTTAATATTCAATCCTAATCTAATTTCTTTATCACAATTCACAGTTAAAAATTCATTGTATGACCACACCAGCACCTATGACTAAAGCGCAATTATTTCTCACTTTTTTAAAATTGGGCTGCATGGCGTTTGGTGGTCCTGCTGCACATTTGGTTTTATTTTATCAATATTTTGTGCAGCAAAAAGCTTGGTTATCTGAACATGAATATTCACATTTATTAGCATTGGCACAAATTCTACCTGGACCAACCAGTAGCCAAGTCGGCATCGCCATAGGCTATCACTTACATGGTTATCGTGGCGCTCTATTTGCTTGGCTGGGTTTTACGCTACCGTCAGCCTTGTTAATGTGTTTAGCCGCTTTTCTTGGGCTACGCTTTTCAAATACTTTAAATCACCAATTTTTTCATGTGGTACAGCTCATCGTATTGGCAGTTGTAGCTTGGGCATTCTGGCAAATGATGCGTAGTTTTTGTAAAACACCCATACAATATGTTTTGATGATTCTTTCAGCCATTTTTGTATATGTCGTCAATATATCAATCAACCAAATCTTAGTGATTATCTGTGCGGCATTTATTGGTTTTATTTTCTACTATTTTAAAAATTTCCAAGCCGCGTTAAAACCAGAACCTGCACAACAAAACCAAAAAAGAATTGAACCGATCAGTAGTCACCCAATTAAATGGTCTTGGCTTTGGTTAATTGGATTTTTTGTTCCTTTTATTGTGCTTCCACTCTTCTCAGAATCAGGTCATAATCTGTTTTGGCATAGCTTAGAAAGTTTTTACCGTACTGCATCCTTTGTATTTGGTGGTGGTCATATTATCTTGCCATTTTTACATCAAGACTTTGTCTCGACTGGTCAAATCAGCAATCAAAATTTTGACCTTGGCTATGCAATTACACAGTTGATGCCAGGCCCTTTATTTAGTTTTGCCACTTATCTTGGCGCTTTGTTGCCCATGACTTCATCTGCGCTAGTGAATGCAATACTTGCGACCATTGCGATCTTTCTGCCTTCATTTTTTTTACTTTTTGGCTTACTCCCCTATTGGCGTAGACTGATGCAATATCAAATCATTTTTAGCATGCTACAAACAGTCAATTCAGCTGTAGCGGGTTTACTGCTCTGTTTGCTTATTCAAATGAGTCAAAAATATGTGCTGCAATGGTTAGACTTAGTTTTTGTGATATGCGTAATTGCATTATTACGCAGCAAGTTTCCCGTTTGGTTGAGTTTAATAGGTAGCTTTGGCGTGTATTATGCTGTGCTTATATGTATCGGCTAAGATTAAATGCTGAGTGAATATGCTAGAAATGCGAAGTATTGTTGAAAAAAAACTAAACTCACTTTGAGTTTGAACAAGCAACTTTAGTCTTCCAATTCTTCAATATTTGACCCAACCACAACAGTTTTACCGTCAATCTGATCAAGCTGATAATGTTGTACTTCACTATATTGTTGGATCATTTCAACCAACTCAGTGGAATGTGTAGTCAACCAAAGTTGCGTATATTGACTCGCCTCTGCAATCAACATGGCTAAAGCTGGCAAAAGATCAGGATGCAGACTATTTTCAGGTTCATTCAATGCCATGAAATTAGGTGGCCTTGGACTAAGCAGTGCAACTGCCAAACATAAAAATCTAAGTGTGCCATCTGAAAATTCTGCACTTTCAAGTGGTCGTAAAATGCCTTCTTTTTGCATTAACATTTGAAACCGACCACCCATTTCCTGAACATAAAATTTAGTCTTAGGAAAAGCTTTTTCCAAGACCTCAAATAATGCCTCGGTATTGCCTCGTTCACGTAAAGTTTCGAAAGCCGCAGCTAAATTAGCCCCATCATGTGCCAGTATCGGAGAACGAATTCCGACTTGGGGGACACGTATAGGCGAATGTCCACTCACAGAAAACTCATGATAAAAACGCCAATTTTTCATGGTCTCACGAACTTGTGATACTTCAGGATATAAATGTGGATCAGACAATTGCCCAAAAACAGACTCTTCAGGTGTAAGCGACAATGGATACGAAATTCGCTGCTCATCAACATTTTTAAGAAATGCCGCTTGGTTTGTTCGTTCTAGTAATTCACTTACCTTACGTCGTTGATAACCACGCAGCCAAATGCCTTCTTTTTTCACCAATGGATCGAGTGCAAATAAAGTAATAAGCGGCTCTGGAAAACCGATTTCGAGCTGATATTCATAGTGTTCCATTTCTACTGCGAGTTTCATCCGTTTCGGATCTTTGGCACGATCACCAGCGCGATGCCCACCTGCCCACATAATTTTTTGAATCCCGCCTTCATTGGCAATCGCTTGCGACAACTGCCCATTCGCTGCTTCATGCAACAAACGCACAGCTTTATAAAGATTGGATTTACCACATCCATTCGGCCCACTGACTATATTCAGTCGTGACAATGACAGTTTCAAATTATGTATGGATCGAAATCCTTGAATACTCACAGCACGAATCGTCATTACAGCCCTAGGATATATATTGTTTTGTTGATTGTATTTTAATCATACGCATTGATCTATATGTTGTTTGATAGCTTATTTGATATCAATAAAAAACCCGCAAGCCTAAACTTACGGGTTCGATGCTAATTAGCAAAAAATTTTAGAATAAACGGTTCATACCATTTAAGGTTGCAACGCGATACGCTTCAGCCATCGTTGGATAGTTGAATGTCGTTTCCACAAAATACTTAATGGTATTTTTTGGACTGTTCATTACAGCTTGGCCAATATGGATAATTTCCGAAGCATTATTACCGAAACAATGTACGCCTAAAATTTCTAAAGTATCACGATGGAATAAGATTTTAAGCTCACCCACGGTGTCACCAGTAATTTGTGCACGTGCCAAATGACGGAAAGATGCTTGCCCCACTTCATACGGAATTTTTTCTTCAGTTAACTGTTGCTCAGTTTTACCAATCGAAGAAATTTCAGGAATCGTATAAATACCCGTTGGGATATCGGTAACTGGTGCGATACCTTCTTCACCGCTCATATTTGAACCTGCACAACGACCTTGGTCATAGGCAGCAGAAGCAAGTGATGGCCAACCAATAACGTCACCCGCAGCGTAGATATTTTCTACTTCTGTTTGGTACTGATCGTTGACTGTTAATTGACCACGGCTATTTGGCTTAATGCCCACATTTTCAAGCCCTAAACCATCTGTATTACCAGATCGGCCGTTACACCATAAAATGGCATCGGCTTTAATTTTCTTACCACTTTGCAAGTGTAGAACTACGTGATCATCATGAGTTTCCAAATGATCAATTTGCTCATTATGACGAATCAACACACCCTGTTCACGTAAGCGATATGATAAGGCATCAGAAATTTCGTCATCCAAGTAGCTTAACAATTTGTGTTGGGTATTAATCAGATCTACTTTATGGTCCAGACCAATAAAGATTGATGCATATTCACAACCAATAACACCTGCACCATAAATAATAATTTTTTGGATTGAATAATCCAGATCCAAAATTTTATCTGAATCAAATACACGTGGGTGATTGAAATCAAGTGCAGCAGGACGGTAAGGACGAGAACCTGTCGCAATCACTAATTGTTGGAAAACTAAAGTTTCTGTAACGCCTTCTGGGCTAAAAATTAGCACCGTATTTTGATCTTGAACATACGCACGACCATGATAGATATTAATCTTATTTCGGTCGTAAAAACGCGAGTGCGTTTCAACTTGTTGTTGAATCACTTTATGAGCATTACGTAAAACCTGCTTCATCGTAAACTGTTTCCAGTCACCGACTTTTTGGAACATAGGATCACGTTGGTAACGTAAAATGCTTGAAACTGTCTGACGCAGCGCCTTACTTGGGATAGTACCGACATGGGTACAGTTACCACCAAGCTGTTCACGCATATCTACAATGGCAACTCGCTTACCAGATTTAGCAAGTTTCATTGCAGCGCCTTCACCAGCAGGGCCAGAACCGAGAACAACCGCATCGTATTTCACGAATGTTCCACTAACGACCTCTTTCTTACGTGGCATTCAACGCTCCTTAAGCAAATATATCTTTAATCTAGGCTCTATTATGACGTATATCCTAACTTTTTTGGATATTTAGCTCACATATATTATGTGATAACAACATTTATTATATGAATATCGTTTTCCCCCTATTTAGGCATAAGTCCGCTATAATAACTCAGCTATTTTTTTGAATATCTCCTCGTCAAAAACAGTGGAAAAGTTGAATATGTCTGAGAACCGTAAACCTGAACAGGGTGTTAAACTTCGTGGCGCAGAAAAAGTCGCTCGCATACCCGTGAAGGTCATTCCAACGGTTGAAACGCCTCGCAAACCTGACTGGATTCGGGTCAAAATGGCTGCTCCTGATGAAGTTCAACGCATCAAAACAACTTTACGCGCACAAAAATTACATACCGTGTGTGAAGAAGCGGCTTGCCCGAACTTACCAGAATGCTTTGGTGGCGGTACTGCAACCTTTATGATTATGGGTGACATCTGTACACGTCGCTGCCCATTCTGCGATGTTGCACATGGTCGTCCAAATGCACTTGATCCTGATGAACCACGTCATATGGCAGAAACCATTGCCAATTTAGGTCTTAAATATGCAGTGATCACCTCTGTAGACCGTGATGACCTCATTGATGGCGGTGCACAACACTTTGTTGACTGTATTAAAGAAGCACGTGATTTAAGTCCAAAAACCTTATTGGAAATCTTAGTTCCCGACTTTCGCGGTCGTATGGATGTTGCACTGCGTATCATGACAGAATGCCCGCCTGACGTGTTTAACCATAACATTGAGACTGTACCTCGTTTGTATAAAGCGATGCGTCCGGGTTCTGATTATCAACATTCTTTAAATTTATTAAAAATGTTTAAAGAATACTGCCCTGATGTTCCAACCAAGTGTGGTTTGATGGTTGGTATCGGTGAAACTGAAGAAGAAGTTATTGCGCTTCTTGATGATTTACATGCACATGGCGTGGATTATGTGACTATTGGTCAATATTTACAGCCTTCTAAAGAACATGCACCGATCGATCGTTTCGTAACGCCTGAAGAATTTGACCGTTATACTGCTCATGGTCAAAAACTTGGTTTCCGTAATATTTGGGCTGCACCAATGGTACGTTCAAGTTACTTTGCAGACCGTCAGTACTACGGTGAACCTGTACCAGCGGTACGTCGTAAAACAGATCCTGCTAAAAAAATTGCTGTTCAAACGATTGAAGCTTAATTCGTTTACAGCATAAAAAAATCCCTCAAACTTGAGGGATTTTTTTATGCTCATTTCATTAATGTGTTTATTGCAAAATTACACTCGTCTTACATTTATCCCACAGTCCACAATTTACATTGATTAAATTTCACTCTATTTTTAAATATATTGAATTATCAATACTATGCCGATTGTTCATTTTGATCATGAGGTTTAAAACATTAAAACCTTGTACTTCATTTTAAAAATATTGAACAAAAAATACATATAAGGATGAAGCTGTGTTGGGTGCTGTGTCACCAACTTGCTATAAATTTTCACCCAGTTCCCTATACATAGCCCAGCCTTTGAAACTGTATTACAGCATGCGGAAACTGCATTGATATAGAATTATTTAATGCTCATCCAAGTTACGTATATACAGACAACTGGAGGGTAAGCGATGTATTTCATCATCAGTCTATTCATTCTGATTTTGAGCCTTTGGGCTGTTTTCTTTTTTAGCCTGTCTCGTACTACAGGTGCAATTTCACTCATTGTTATATCAGTTTTAATTGCCTTACTCAGCCCGTGGTCATTACTGCTCGGTCTTCCGCTCATCCTCATCAGTCTTGTTGTGCTGATTGAGCCTTTACGTATGGCATTCATTTCTAAACCCACCTATAAAGTACTCGCTAATGCCATGCCGAGCATGAGTAGTACCGAACGTGAAGCACTCGACTCTGGTACAAGTTGGTGGGAAAAAGAGTTATTTATGGGTGCACCCAATTGGGAAACCTTTAATAACTACCCTTATCCAAAACTCTCAAATGAAGAGCAAGCGTTCTTAGATAATGAAGTTGAACAGCTATGTAGCATGTTAAATGAATGGGAAATTTACCATCAACATAAAGAGCTACCAGAACATGTTTGGCAATTCATCAAATCTAATGGCTTCTTGGGCTTAATTATTCCCAAAGAGTATGGTGGTCGTGAATTTAGCTCCTTCGCGCAAAGTCGCATTATGAGTAAAATTGCCTCACGCTCACTGACAACAGCCGTGAGCTGTATGGTGCCTAACTCACTCGGTCCTGGTGAATTATTATTACACTACGGAACGGACGCACAGAAAGACCGCTACCTACCCGGTCTTGCTAGAGGTGAAGAAATCCCCTGCTTTGGCCTAACTAGTCCTGAAGCAGGCTCTGATGCGGGCGCTATTCCAGATACCGGTGTGGTGTGTTACGGACACTTTGAGGGACAGCAAGTGCTTGGCCTCAACATGAATTTCTCGAAACGTTGGATCACTCTCGCACCGATAGCCACTGTGGTTGGTCTGGCTTTTAAAATGTACGATCCAGACGGTTTACTTGGTGATACCAACAAAAAAGAATACGGTATTACTTGTGCACTTTTACCTGCATCACACACGGGTGTAAAAGTTGGCGCACGACATAATCCAGGCTCCCCTTTTATGAATGGTACTGTCGATGGCGAAAATGTCTTTATTCCATTGGACTGGATTATCGGTGGTGTAAAAAATGCCGGCAAAGGCTGGCGTATGCTGATGGAATGCCTTGCTGTGGGCCGTGGTATTTCACTTCCCGCCTTATCTACAGCCGCAGGTGAGATGGCGTACTTAAATGTCGGTGCATTTTCTCGCGTGCGTCAGCAGTTTAAAATTTCTGTCGGTAAGTTCGAAGGCGTTCAAGAAGCCACCAGTGATATTGCTAGTGATGCTTATATGCTTGAAGCATTCCGCTATTTGGTCACGTGTGGACTAAATCAAGGTGGTAAACCTGCGGTTATGACGGCGATGGCAAAATATTACGCCACAGAAACCATGCGTAAAGTGGTCAATCACGGGATGGATGTTGTGGGTGGTCGTGCAATTCAAATGGGGCCACGTAATTTCTTAGCACTGAATTATCAAGCCATTCCAGTATCAATTACAGTTGAAGGTGCCAATATTCTGAGTCGATCTTTAATGATATTTGGACAAGGTTCGATGCGTTGCCATCCTTATTTATTTGAAGAACTACAACTCCTACAAGCCGAAGATAAAGATAAAGCGCTAAAAACCTTTAATGACATGCTGTTTAAGCATTTGGGCTATACATTTAACCGAACCGCTCGCTCATTTGCCTATGGGTTTACTGGAGGCTCTAGCGATGCTCCGCAAAGTGCAACGGAATTTAGCTTGCCTTATTACAAAATCATCAACCGTTTAAGTGCAAATTTTGCCTTAACTGCAGACATGTGTTTAGGACTCTTAGCCGGTGATATTAAACGTAAAGAAATGCTGTCTGGCCGCCTTGCAGATATTCATGCCCATCTGTTTATTGCGACCGCCATTTTAAAATACTTTGAACACAGTAAAAAAACGTCTGCAGAAGAATTACATGCACGTTTAGCCGTAGAAAAAGCGTTATTTAATGCACAAGAAGCTTTTTATGGCTTATTTGCCAACTTCCCGATGCGTATGGCAGCAGGTGTGATCAAAGTTATATGCTTCCCATTTGGACGTCCATTAGATGCGCCTAAAGACAAACTTAAAAGACAAGTTGCAGACAGTATGATGGAGGACAACGCTTTCCGTCAGGAACTGAAAAAGCATGTGTATTACTCAACTCTGCCTGATGATGTAACAGGTCGTATGGAATCCACATTCTTGATGCTACTTGAGATTGAGCCATTATGGGATCGTTTTAAAAAAGCCGAATCCAAAGGAACGTTTTCTGGCTTGAGTTTTGAAGAACATATTCAAGATGCCCTACAACAAGGTTTTATCAATACACAGGAAGCAGAACAATTGACTTGCTATAACGCCAAACGTTTTGACAGCATGCTAACGGATGTGTTCGATATGAAGCTTGATCAAGTCTTGCCTTTATATAATCCACACTTAAAGCAAAATCAATCTGAGCAAGACCAGGAAATGCATAGTGAAACTAATCCAAACGCTCAGGACAACAAACAAGAACCTGAAGCATTTTTAAGGTTTTAATTTATTAAAGTCTTCATTTTTGTCGCAATTAAATTCATCTTGAAAAGCGCTGCTTAGGCAGCGCTTCATCTTTATTTAAATGCAATTGAACAGGACACCATTTAGACCTTTGACCAATAGTATATCTATCAAGCAGGCGTACCCTTAGGCTTGATGATAAAACAACACTTTGAGGGTCATTAAAAATGTCACAACAAGACTATGAAAATGGTTTAAAAGTTCGCACCGAAGTCATGGGCGAACACTTTGTAAAACGTGCACAAGACAATACGGTACCATTCACACAGCCACTACAAGATTGGATCAATGAACATGCATGGGGTTCAACATGGCAACGTGAAGGGGTTTTACCACGCAAATACCGTTCTTTAATTACAATTGCTTTTCTCGTGGCGCAAAAGAGTCCAACTGAACTGAAAGGCCATGTCCGAGGCGCATTAAATAACGGTGCAAGTGTAGAAGAAATTCAGGAAGTCTTGTTGCATAGTCTCCCCTACTGTGGTGCACCAGCTACTCAAGAAGCATTTCGCGCCGCACTTGAAGTTATTAATGACTATCAGAAAATTGAATAAATGTTCACTGAGCATTTCAAATAAAAAACCGCAGTTTATGCGGTTTTTTATTCCTTTTTAACCCGTTTTATTAAGTCAGCACATGAAAGTACTATTGTAGAATCGTAATTTGCGGTTGCCAAAATGCTCCATGCCCACCTATACCCGATGAAAGCACCACATATGCCGCTTGAGAGTCAGACTGGCATGAATAAAGCTGATAGGACATCATATATCTTGAATGTCGTAAATTATTTATGCCATTCAGCAAAAAATATGTCGTTAAAATATATGCTTTAAATATATAACTGGTTGATAAACTGTAATCCCTTAAGGCCAATACACATTAAAATTATAAAAAAACTCATTCACTTCAAAGCGAACTTGATAACCCAATTCAGTTAATTCTGCTGATAAACTCCGGATTTCTTCTAAAGGTAGATACTTTGGTAACACCGTAAATACTGCTGTATTGCCTTGCTTAGCATTATCTTCAATCAACAAAGCTAATCTCGCCTTGTATAAAGAAATATCCAAATTGGCTTGGCTCGAGAGTACTTTGGCATGTTCTGCAGGTAAAAAACTCGGTGGTGTTTTAAAAAGTATGCTGACATTAAATGAAGCCATTATTGATGTAAAAGAAGGTTAAGTCGAAGGCTTTAAAATGGTTTTCAAGCTTTTTGGAGAAATTACAACTTCTTCTAAAACCACGC
>NZ_VOYM01000058.1:0-23815 GCF_013420285.1 Acinetobacter sp. YH01019 | reverse complement strand
GATTAGGCATTCTGTACCGTTAGAGTTTAGATAATTAAATACATATTGTACCGAAATTAAATATTAAGTCTATAAATACGGTTTTTGAGTTGCTTTTTAAGACTTTATTTTGTTCCGTTAGGCTATACTCTATAGTTACATAATTCGTGATTTAAAGAGACCTAGAAAAAGAGAAATGGTATTTATTTGAGCTAATCAAAGTTGAGAAACTTTAGAATTCTTGCGTTAGTCAAATTTTAAGCAGCCAAAAGCTATATTTTATGAGGTTTTAGCCAATTCAAAAATTAGATAAACTATACTTTCGCAAGAGGTCTTTTGATTAAATAATAAGCGTGGAACGTGAAAAATCATAAAAAAAGCCCACCTTGGGGAAGATGGGCTATCAACTAGAAACTACAGCATTGATTTCTATAGAGAATTATAACGCATTTCGTATAAGGTGTATTATGTTAATTTTAGATTTTTTAAAAAATTAGGGCATCCATGAATCCTTTAGAATTCTACTGTTTAATATTGAAAAATATGGATAAAAACCTGGCTAAGAAACTAGGTAAAATTGAGAAAAAATATACTAATGTTCCATTTAAAAATGATGAAATAGCTAAAGTTAAAATTAAATCCGAATTTGCTTCAGAAATGGGGTTTTTCGTACTTAATTCAGCAACTTCTTTAGCTGTAGATGAAGAAAACTATAATTTTGCATACTGCTTAAAAATCTTAGAACTATATCCAATTAAGAATAACGATTTTTTTTATTGGAATGAGCATATAAAGCTATTTTCAGAATTAGAAAAAAATAATTTTTTATATGAAGATGTCTGCAAACTACATGATTTTCTGGTAAATAACTTTAGCTTTAACGGTGATTTAAAGAATATTATTAGTCATGAGATGCTTAGAAATTCTGGCGTCAATATACTGCTAATTTTAATTCACTTAGATCATTTAATTTCTAAGAAGTGGGGATTCCAATCAATCTCACTAAACCAAGCATTAAAGTTTAAGTTTAAAAATAAACGACCATACTTCCCATCAAAAACTTTTACAGATTTTCTTTTATTTATCTTAAAGATAAATGCAAAGTTTGAAGCAACAAAAGGACATAAAGTCGAGATTCTGAAGACTATTCCTCCAACTAATGGTTTTGAGCAATGGTTAGATCCTTCTCTCGAAGATGAACAAATTAAAGAATTTATACAACTAATTAAAAAAGTTAGAGAAAACAGAAGACTATGCTACTTGAATGAAGTCTATGAGTTCCTAGGTCTACCTTATGGTGAGTTTAAAAATGATGAAATTTATGAACAAGTCTCAGAAGAGAATTATTTATTCCTGAAAAATGAACTTCCAGAAGATAAGTGGTTTGAAAGTATTAATGCCATAGCTGGCCTATGGTTAATATATTTTTGGCAAGACTTTTATTATAAACATTTTCAAAAAACAGCCAGCGTTTCTACGTTAGCTACATCAGAAGATTTTATCGTGATATGGGAAGCCTTCCTGAAGAAATATCCTTCAGAAGGCCAATATCTTTGGCCTTCTGAATTGATATTACAAGATAAATAAATTTTTATTTACGAGGTGGATTATTGTCTCGGCCACCACCTGATGGATTTCCAGTAGTACTAGGCCAACCTGCTGTGCTCATAGTTTTCATCCTTATTTAGATTTCGTAGGTTTATGATTAGGATTCAATTGTCGGCTACGGTTGTCCTGATTCTGCGCATGTTGAATATTATTAGGATTTTTTACTGTAGCACGGTAAGCGTCCGCTGAACCCCATGCCTATTTTTTAATTCGATTTAGGTTTCCAGCGGTGTGGTAGCAATTCTTCAATCTGAGTCACTTTATGTGTCGGCAACCTTTTCAGCACATCACTTAAATAGGCATAGGGATCCAGCCCATTCAGTTTTGCTGACTGGATTAATGTCATAATATTGGCTGCTCGCTGACCGCTGCGCAGCGAACCTGCAAACAGCCAGTTCTTACGTCCCAACGCCCAGGGGCGCATCTGGTTTTCCACCCAGTTATTGCAAATCGGTAGATTGCCATCATCCAGATAGCGGCTTAAAGCTGGCCAACGCTTCAGAGTGTAATTGATCGCCTTGGCGGTTGGAGAACTCGATGGCACAGTCAGTTGAT
Source organism: Acinetobacter sp. YH01019 (assembly GCF_013420285.1). NCBI lineage: Bacteria > Pseudomonadati > Pseudomonadota > Gammaproteobacteria > Moraxellales > Moraxellaceae > Acinetobacter > Acinetobacter sp. YH01019. The sequence continues at coordinate 21,673 of NZ_VOYM01000058.1, read as the reverse complement.
GTTGGTTGAGCCATTCATACAGTTGTTGCATCACCGGTTGACTATGCTGTTGTCGGTATTCGCGGCGCTGTTCTGCTGTACCATCGGTCTTTTTCCTGAGTTCTGCTTCTATGGCATACAGTTTCTGAATCAGCACTAATGCCTGTTCAGCGACCTGACTTTTTTTGGTCACATGCAGTTCATGGAATTTACGACGCGCATGCGCCATGCAGCCCACCTCAATGACCTGACCTGATTTAAAGCGTGCTTTATAACCGCTGTAATCATCACAGACCAGATGGCCCTGCCAGTCTTTCAGGAACGCTTCAGCATGCTGACCTGAACGACTATCCTGAAAGTCATAGATCACGGCTTGAACTGGATTGTACTGTGTAGTGGCATAGGCCCAGACATAACCTTTCTTCGGTTTTTTATCATTCTCACCCATCCGCATGATGGTGACCGGCGTTTCATCGGCATGGATCACCCGCTGTTGCAGCACCACCTGTTTTAAGGCATTGGCCAGAGGTTCCAGTTCCACACCGCAGCGACCAATCCAGTCAGATAACGTGGATCTGGACAGATCAATGCCAGCCCGCTGATAGATCAGGCGCTGACGGTACAGCGGCAAATGATCGGCATACTTCGATACCAGCACATGGCTGAGCAGTTCAGGACTGGCAATACCTTTATCAATCACATAGGCGGGCATCGCTTGCTGAGTCAGGGTGTCGCACTGATCACAGACCCATTTGCCACGTACATGCTGTTCCTTATAGAACTGTGCCGGTCTGAAATGCAGTTTTTCACTGATATCTTCGCCGATACGACGTAACTGGCAGCCACAACTGCATTGGGTTGATGCAGGTTCATGCTCAATACGGATGGTGTGTAGATGATCGGGTAGCAGTCGACGTTTAGGTTTGTTGACTGTGGCTTTCTGTGTTGCTGCATCAGTTTTATCTGCATTTAGCCGCTCCAGTTCCAGATCGACTGCTGCGATATCTTCTTCGACCGCCTCATCCCACAGATGGATTTGTTTTGCGGTGAGATGTTCGTTTTTACTGCCAAATTTGTGCTGTTTAAATAGTGCGAGTTCATGCTCGTATTTTTGATTGAGAATAGAAAGATGTTGAACTTTAGAATCTAATTGCTGATTGGTGACTTCAAGATGTTGAACTCTGGCATCTAATTGCTGGTTTGATTTTTCTAATTCTTGATTTGATTGTGCCAGAGACTGATGCTGCATCGCCAACTGCCTGGTGAATTCCAGCAGTTGTTCATGGGTCAGTTGGCTTAAGTCAGGCAGCGTATTCATGACCGCAGTATGCCTGAGGTCATGAGAAGAATGAAATAGAACGTTTGGAGAATAGCAGAATGGAACAGCCTGGTTTAAAGCATCGTCACCACCTGCTGTCGTCCAATGCGCTGCCAGGGCAAACCTTGGATCAGTGCCTGTAACTGTTCCGGGCTGAGGGCCACGGTTTCACCTTGGTGAACTTGAGCCCAGTGAAATTTGCCCTGTTCCAAACGCCGGGCACACAGCCAGATGCCCAGTCCATCATGTACCAACACTTTCATACGATGACCACGTTTATTACAGAACAGGTAGGCGCAATGCGGTTTGATGTAGCCAAAGGCTCTCACCACCTGAGCCATGACAGTATCCATTCCTGCTCGCATGTCCATCGGCTGGGTAGAGAGCCAGATTTCATCAATGCGGATCATGTTGCAAGTGCCTTGAGTAATTCTGCTAAAGCAGATATTTCTGATACTTGCCATTTCAAGCCAATTTCTGCTTTTGAGTGGGGTAAAGTAATTTGAACCGTTAACATGTCAGTAGGAGTAGGATCTAATGGTGCAGAGCAAGATAAGGCAATAAATGCAGGTTTATTCGGTAGTGGTGAGCGATCATTCCCTGGCTTAGCATCAATTAAGCGAATCCATTTGGATACAAGATTTGTATTCAATCCATGTTGCAAAGCGACCGAAGCAATTGAAACGTCCGGTGCTTTACAAGCCTGAACGATCTGCTGTTTAAATTCAGCACTGTATGTTCTTCGTTTTTTCGCAAGAGATGCGATGGATGTCTGGTGATTTGTAGTCATAAATTTAAGTCCCCACTTGTTTCTAAGTGGGGACTAAATTAAGGCTTATAGGATGAATTCATAAGGTGTGTTCAGCGGACGCTTACGTAGCACGTTGATCATTCGCTGTTTGTGTCATTGCTTTCTCCTTAAAATGTTTGAACATCTGACAAGGAAAGTATGGCTTCAAAAAAATATGCATCTTGCCTGAAAAACAGTAAAAAAGTTTAAATTTTAACCAAAAAAATTATGTATTTAACATAATGGTGTTATACGAAATTAATGGATGTTCGTATAAATTACTTGCATATTGTATTCGATCGAATACAATATAGTGAGAAGATAAGGAATCCTCATGATTGAAATTAAACGTCTTCCAGAATTTGATGAATGGTTGGATGGCATTAAAGACAATATGACCCGTATCCGCCTGAATCGTCGATTAGATAAGGTTCAACGTGGAAACTGGGGAGACATTAAACCTCTCCAAGATGGCGTTTGGGAAATGAGAGAATTCTTCGGTTCTGGATGGAGGATGTATTACATCCAACATGGTGACGTTGTGATTGTAATGCTTGGTGGTGGAGATAAATCAACTCAACAACAAGACATCGATCGGGCAGTCAAACTATCGAAAACATTGGAGGATTAAAATGGTTAAAGTCGCTGATTTACCAAGTTTTGATATGGCTGAGTCGCTCAAAACTGAAGAAGACATTGTGATGTATCTCAATATGGTTCTTGAAGAAAATGATCCAGCTGAATTAGCCCATGCACTTGGTGTTATTGCTAAAGCTCGTGGCATGACTCAAATCGCTAAAGAAGCAGGGATTGGGCGTGAAGCACTCTACAAAGCCCTACGTCAGGATTCAGCACCACGTTTTGATACGATTAATCGTGTAGTAAATGCTTTAGGCTTAAAACTCACAGTACAACACGCTTAAAACTTTAAAAATATAGTAAAAATGGGAGCTAAAGGCTCCCATTTTTAGATTCGTATAAGGTGTATTATGTTAATTTTAGAAATTCTATATAAATATAGAATTTTTAAAACTTAAATTCTGGCATGTGTCCCATACTTATCAATCATGATCGAACTGGCTTCATTTAGACCACGTACTGTGACATTCGCACCATTCTTTTGAAATTTATTTACAACAGAATCAAGCATGGCGACTGATGTTACATCCCAAATGTGAGAATGGGTCAAATCAATAATCACCTCCTTTACATCCTCTTTAAAGTCAAAACCTTGCATGAATTTTTCAGAAGAACTAAAGAAGATCTGACCTCTCAACTCATATAAACGGGCCATTCCTTCAAAAGATGCTGTCACCTGGATATCATTTTCAAGTTTATTCGCCAGGAACAAGGCTGAAAGTAATACGCCTGTTAACACACCCAAAGCCAGGTTATGCGTAGCAACAACTACAATCACCGTCGCAATCATGACGATATTACTACTCTTAGGATTATCTTTTAACTGAGTGACAGAACTCCATTCAAAGGTACTGATAGAGACCATTATCATTACCGCTACCAATGCAGCCATTGGAATCACTTTGAGCCAGTCGCTGATAAATACAACCAGAATAAGAAGAAAAATGCCCGCAGAGAATGTTGATAAGCGTGTAAGGCCACCTGATTTTACGTTAATCATAGATTGACCAATCATTGCACAACCGGCCATGCCACCCATAAAGCCAGAAGCAATATTCGCAATCCCTTGTCCCTTACATTCCTGATATTTATCACTTGGCGTATCAGTCATTTCATCCACGATAGTTGCTGTCATCATCGATTCAAGTAAACCTACAGCCGCCAGTGCGACTGAATAAGGCAAAATAATCATCAATGTTTCAATATTCAAAGGAATATCTGGAATCAAGAACATTGGAAGTGTGTCAGGTAAAGACCCCATATCGCCCACGGTCCGTACATCAATTCCTAAAGCGATTGCCAATAATGTGATTGCAATGATGCAGACTAGTGGAGAAGGGAGTAATTTTCCTAATTTGGGAACCAGAGGGAATAGATAAATAATTGCTAAACCTAAAGCAACAAAAGCATATACATGCCAGGTCACATTAATCAGTTCAGGCAATTGAGCCATGAAAATTAAGATCGCTAACGCATTTACGAATCCAATAACCACAGATTTAGATACAAACCGCATTAACTTGGCGAGCTTTAAATAGCCTGCCAATATTTGAATCACGCCTGTCAAAATTGTTGCTGCCAGCAGATATTCAAGCCCATGCTCTTTGACCAATGTGACCATAAGCAGCGCCATTGCACCAGTGGCTGCTGAAATCATGGCAGGACGACCACCTACGAAAGAAATCACGACGGCAATACAGAAGGATGCGTATAGACCAACTTTAGGATCTACACCTGCAATAATTGAAAATGCGATGGCTTCAGGGATGAGTGCAAGACCGACGACTAATCCGGCAAGTACATCCCCACGGATGTTAGAGAACCACTGTTCTCGGACATTAGATAACATAAACATAGCCTGTTTTTTAATTTTTCAGATAGGCTAGTGATGTGATATATACAACACACAAACGACTACACCACATCACTAGACAGTGATGAGTTATTTACAGATTTAAGACGATAAATAAACTTAAGGTGGCGTAAGTGTCATAAGATGAAAGAACGTTTTAGAGTAAAAAAATCAGGACAAGGGTAACAGCTAGGTACTTTTTTATAAAGCCTGGATGTTATATCCAAGCTTTGTTTAATCGGTATTTTATGAAGCTTTTGGCTCCCCAAGTAATTGACCTATTTCCAAACGTGTATAGCCACGTTCTTTAAAAATCAAAACAATAGCCTGTTTATAATCTTCAGAAGTAGAAGTCTTATACTTAGTTATCAGTTGATTTTCAGAATTCAGCTCAAGATCATTTTTGATGGTCAATACTTCGCTAGAGATCTTGTTAAAGATATTTAGGTTAAACATACAGGCACTCGTCATCCGTATTATAGCGGCCCGACTATAACGAATACCTGTCTTAGCTACGCTAGACACCCTTGGCCGCAAGGATTACAAATTAAGAAAAATTCCGCAAGTTTTTGTCTATTGAAAGAATAAATAATCTCCCAACTGCTATCTATTTAACATAATGGTGGTTATACGAAATTCTGTTGTAGCCCCATACATTCAAGTTTATTTCTTGCATAAATGTATCCTATAGGATACATTACTCTTATGTACTCAATATATACCACTGAAGTCTTTGATGACTGGTTTACTAAGTTAAAAGACCTGCAGGCAAAAAGACGTATACAAGTCCGAATTGATCGGGTTGAAGATGGAAACTTTGGAGATACTGAACCAGTAGGTGAAGGTGTTTCTGAATTACGTTTCTTCTTTGGACCTGGCTACAGGATCTATTACTGTAAGCAAGGGCAAAGGGTCGTTATTCTTTTAGCAGGCGGAGACAAGTCTACGCAAAGTAAAGATATAAAACTTGCCCTACAATTAGCACAAGATTTAGAGGAGGAGCTGTAAATGGCTATCAAACTTCGCAAATGGGACAGTGCTGAACATCTTAAAACAGAAGAAGATATGCAAGCTTACCTACAAGCCTGTATCGATGAATCTAATGGTGATGCGGCATTCATTGCAAAAGCTTTAGGTAATATTGCTAAAGCTAAAGGAATGGCTCAATTATCAAGAGACACTGGTTTAGGTCGAGAAAGTCTTTATAAAGCACTTTCTGGCGATGTAAATCCAAGCTTTGATACTGTTATTAAAGTCGTAAAAGCACTGAATTTACGCTTAGCAATTTAAAAAAAACTAGTAAAAAAGGGAGCTTTAAGCTCCATTTTTCATTTCAACTTCGTATAACGTGTATTATGTTAATTTTATAAATTCTTAAAATCTTAATGAACTATACCAGGTTTGTCGGAGACCAACTTTCCTGAGAGAATGTTCCGATGAAAAAAACCAAATATACCCCTGAAATCAGAGATAGAGCGGTTCAATTATTGATTGAATCCGAAAAGGATTATCCGTCTACTTGGGCTGCAATAACAGCAATTGCTCCTAAGATTGGCTGTACGCCTGAAACACTACGTTCCTGGCATCAGAAGCATTTAAATCAACAGAATCTAATCAAAGTACAGCCGCTTTCAGACCAAGAACGTGATTCACTATAGTGATAGAGGCGTACAGTATCTTTCCATTCGCCATACCAATCGTATTCTTTAAATAACGAACGTGTACATTGTGCACTAGGTTATGTTTCACCTTTTGATTTTGGGGCAATGTACTATGATCATATTAAGCTGTTAGGTTAGGTCACCTAACTTAAATAAAAAGCCTTCGATAAATCTGGTACTGTTCTATGGGTGAGTATTGATCCCTTTTTATATTCCACAGCGTTTAAAATTATTAACTTTCAATAATAGTATTGATAAATTAAACATATTATTATTCAATAACCTAACATATAAATTAAAGAAAATCACCCAATGCTTAAATATTTTTACCTTGCCGCTTTAATGCTTTTAAGCAATGCAGCTATAGCTGATGTACCAATGATTTTAATTACTGATGGCACTAAAAAAGATGCAGAGGAAGTTATTGGGATTGCAGCAAGTTCTATATCAGAATCAACTGATCCAGAGGCAGCTAGAAAAGCCGTATTTGAACAAGAGGGAGGTCAAGAAAAAGCAGAAGCATTTTATAAGCATGTTAGCGATACGGTTAGAAGACAAAAACCCGCAACCGATCTAGAATTAAAATATAAACCATATTTTGATCATATTGATGAGCAGTTTAAACTAGCTCACAGACATAAATTTCATTCTAATAGGATTAGAAATGAAGAACTAAGAAAACAATATTTGCAGCAACTAAGAGAGGAAAGAACAAAATACGCAAAGAGGCAACATGAAGAATATAAGGCTCAAATTAATGCTTCATTCAAAGAAACAGACCGTATCCTACACGATAAATCGTTTGTAGAATTTATGCGTCCTACAGTTCCAAATATTGATGAAATACATCGTAGTTTTGTTATTTATACTTGTTCTGAATTTGTTGGTCGATTAGAAATTAAACCAAATGTGGGTGTTTACATTAATGAAATGGAAAGATCAGCTTATGAAGTATTTGGATTTAATGAAATTGAGAAATATCTTTTAGCATCATCAAATAAAGACCGTGCCTTTCAATATAGTTCTTTAGTTATTCAAGATGAAATTATACCATCAATGCCAACTTACCTATTTTGGGATAAGTTATGGAACCATAGAAATTTAGTTAGAGCCTATGTACGCTTTCAGGATGATGAATCAGTAAAGAGGTATGTTGACGCTAATTGCCGGCCTTATGCAAAATTTGTTCGACAAGAAACAACGTATAAACCCCGCCCTAGGTAATATTTAGTAAATCCAACCATCAGTTCTTTTTCATGGTCTATCATTTTTTTTTCAATAGTAGACCATCACCCTAAATAGCTTAATTAAGCTTTAGCTTGGCAGATAAGCGTTCAAATTGGCTTTTGAATGCCTAATGAGTGTAACTTGCATATAAAATGAATAAGAGAGATTCATATAAAAGGCACTAAACATATTTTATTTTCCCTCAAATTACATTCCATTTAACATAATGGAGGTTATACGAAATGCTTTTTAAAAATCCTATGTTTTTCATATAGTTAAAAATTTTTGACCGACCTCAAAAACCGCAAAAAACCGACTTTGAAACAAGTCGGTTTCTTTTTGAGCAATTTTGATACTTATTGCCAATATTTTTGATTAATTTTTAATCAAAATGTCGTTTTTCTCTGAATTATCAATACAGCGAATCGTTAAATTATCCCCAATTTCTGCGGACAACTCTTGGGATAAAAATCAACCAATTTTGTACGCCTGAGCGCACATTAATTTAGGGATTTTGCTGATGTTCATCCAAGCTGGTCTTTAATATTATGAAGTCATAAGAGAACAGGACGTTCCGCAGAATAAAAATAAATAATCGCACAAGGATCGGCGGCACGACAGGAGTTATGCCAAGCGAACCAATACGAAAAAGCCCGACAGGATGTCGGGCTTTTTTATGCTCTATATACCAGTAAGACATTTGAAGTAAACTGCGATTAATTACTTATAAAGTATTCATAATGAAATTTTTTTTTAAAGAAAAGATTGTCGATTTTTTTTCATTAATGGCCGTTTTAATTCTGATTATTTCATGGCTTCTTCCTGTATTCGATGGCATGAAAGGTTATGAACTTTTTGTATATTCGTTTTTTTTACAATTTTTAATCGCCCCCATTATTTTAGTTTTTCCAATTTGGGCAAATTTATCACTCGTTTTTACATATTTTTTATTAAATGAAAATGATCCCAAGTCATTTCGTTGGAGCTGTATAACTTTAGCAATGATGAGCTATGGTCTTGTCACTATTTTAGTGATAGATGGCAAAAACAGCCAACCAGTTCTAATAGGTGCTTATGTTTGGGTGTTCTCAGGAGTTTTACTCTGCATCTGTGCCTACATTAAAGTGAAAAAAATATCAAAAAATCATTAATCTTTGATAATTTTCAAATGGACTTCGCATAAGAGATTTTATGTTAAATGAAAATCCTATGTATCAGGGACAACTTTAATTGTATGCTTTGAGTCTTCTAATAATATTAAACATATTCGGTTGATTTGAATTGAGTATTCCAAACCTAGATAGTATCTGGATATTTATCTTTTTCATCATGCCAGGCTTTATTAGTCTGAAAGTCTATAATTTATTGTGCCCAGGAAAATTACCAGATTTTTCAACTCAGATGTTTAGCTCAATTATGTATAGCTGTTTATCGTACGCTATACATTTACCTATTTATCTAATATCGGCAACCCTTCAAGATTTTTCAATTATTACGTGGAAACATGTTTTATTTATAACAAGTTTAATATTAATTTTTCCAGCTGTCATACCAGTCGCTTGGCTATTCATAAGAAAAATAGAGTGGGTAAATAATTTTTTACCTCATCCCACAAATTCCCCATGGGATTACGTATTTAGCCAAAGAAACTTTTATTGGCTTATAGTGACATTAAAAGATGGAACAATATTAGGTGGAAAATATGGAGCAGGATCCTTTTCTTCTAGTTACCCTGAAGAACCTCAAATTTTTATTTCAGAACAATGGCTTGTAGATGAAGAAGGATTTATTCGAAAAGTTAATGATTCTTCCGGAATAATGATATTATCTAAAGATATTAAAACTATAGAATTTTTTACATTACAAGAGCTTAAGCAAGAAACAGGTGAACCAAATGACGCAAGAGAATAATACTGGAAAGAAAGTTATTGTTAATGATGGATATACCCCATCAAAGCTAACAACAGTTTCACAGAAACCTGATAAGTTACCTAAAAATGGTTATACGACACGTTCAGGACCAGAAACAACCTACGCACCACCACCAAGGAAGAAATAAAGTTTTATGAATCAGAAAACTAATATCGAAAAAGGTTATACGCCACAGGTTCAGCCATCTAAATCAGATGATAATGGGAAGTTTGGTTATACTCCACCCAAAAATAACGATACTGTTAATAATATTAAACCACCGCCTAGAACTAAATGAGTAGTAATTGAATCAATTTAAAAGAGTAGCTTAAGCTACTCTTTTATTAGACGTTGAATCCAATATGTTTTCCTGTTGGAAGTTCTACATCAATACGAAGTTTTCCACCCATTGCTTCAACATACTTTTTCATCGTTGAAATTTTTAAATCATGACCACGGTTTTCAATAGCTGAAAGAGATGGTTGCTTGATTCCAAGGGTTTCAGCTAATTCTTTTTGAGAAATCTCTAATTCTTCACGAATCAAGTAAAGCTGATTTTCTAATAGCAATTCTTCAGCCATTTGTTGAATACGTGCTTGGCTCTCTGGAGAGCGATTAGCCAATAATTCTTGTAAGGTTTTAGCCATTAGATTGATCTCCTAGGGTCGATAGATGAAGTTCATATTGCTGATCTGCCAACTACACACATGCTTGTTAGCCCAAACGATGCCATTACAAGCTCTATCCTGAACCTTGTAAACAACATGCTTATAGATTTGTTGGCTACTATGGCTCGCTTAGACAATGACAAGCGTAGGGAACGTATTAAACAAGGTTTAGAAAGATCAGGATATAAGCCAACAGGTAAGAAAGCTGATACTGCTAAATATATTAGAATCAAAGAGTTAGCCAATAAAGGACTAACAAAAGAGGAAATAGCAAAAGCTGTTAATTGTGGCGTAGCTACTGTTTATAGAGTTTTAAAAGGGTAATAGATGGACGTTTGTAGTTGGGATTGGGGAGCAATAGCAGGCTTCACAGGTGCAGTAGCAACCATTGCTTCACCAATTATAGTTGCTGTTTACTTGTATAACCAATGGCATGATCAAAAAGGAAAAGAAGTTATAGCCAATGAAGCTAAAACTCTTTTTTATGAGGTTTGTGAATTTCATAAGCATATAGATTACCTTATAAATTATGAGGTAACAGACAAAGGACTAATAAATGCCTTTAATAAAATAGAAAACTTAATCATTGATATAAATAATAAAATATTGTTTTTAGAGGAGAATGTTGATAATAAAAATCTCGAATCTTATCGGAGATCAGTAAATAAACTGAACTCATATATTTCAAGATTAGTAGAAAATAGTACGAGTACGAGTCCAAGCGAACTTAAAAATGATATTTTGAATGGCTTAAATAATAATTTAGATAAACCTGATTCATATTATAAAAACTATAAGTTTAGCTTTGATTTTGTTAAAAAAACACTAATAGATATTAGTTTATATAAGTTCTAAAAGTGCATGAGCACACTGTACCTTAGTGAAACATTAATATTACTTAAAGAAAGCTTTAATTCCTCTTTCAAAGCGATTGATTAGAGATGGAGAGGAATTATTGTTTTCTATTTTATTGATAGTTTCAGGCTGTACATTTTCTTGTAAGTCTGTAGTTGTACGGTTTTGTTCATTTGTACTGTCAGGCCGAAATATGAAAGACGACTCAACACACTCGCTTTCTATAACTATAGCAATTTCATCTGCATGTGCATTATATTCATCTATATTTTCAAGCAATTCTGCTTCACTAAAAGGATACTTTTTCAGTGAATTACTAGTATTATCAATAGTTTCCATAATTTTATAGTCCCAGATGATGAAAGTAATCTTGGTAAAATTTTACATCACCTTAATCGAATAAAATTTAGTTCTTTTTGACTATGATTAGCATTTTTTTTGGCAATTATCTATTTTTTTGTAAAAAAATTTTTCTAAGATATAACTTCTTCGTTATTAGATCTGATTTACTTATTAAATTGTCTAAATCACATCTAAAATTAATCAAATTTTCTTTATTTCCTATTGAATAGCTACTAATTAAACCATTGATCACCTTATAGTATTTATCACTTTTATATTTATATGTAAAAAATCGAATTGAACTAACACGATTGCAATACTCGTCCAAGCTTTCAAAATAATTTTTTTTAACAGATATAGAAATAATATCCGATGAACTGTATGTAATTTCATCTAAAATATCATTAAGAAAGTAACTATATATTGTTGATTCAGACATTATGCACCCTTAAATAAAAATTACATGAAAAAAAAGCTCTAGATTCATGTCTTTTAATTAAGAGTGACGTCTCTTCCTTGCGACTAAACAACAAACATAATCATCTAATTGAGAGTCAGTTGTTACCGTAGGTAGATATATTTATAACGTAATATTCACGTAATACATAAACTTTATACACCAAAATTCATTCATTTTTTTTAATCAAACTATAAGCAAAACTCTGGAGAATCATTTATTTTCTCTGAGGGACCACGATCCTCAATACAATCTAAATCTTTATTTTTATTAATATTAAATTCATTATTATTTTTGTTTTTTGGTATCTGATTTGCAAATATTGGCTCTAAAGACTCATTCACTATTTCAACGTTTTTATTGGCAAATTCTTCCTCCTTAACATGATTTTTTTCTTTCGCTGGCGCAATATCAAATGTGATTTCTATTTTTGTTAATTGTGCAATCTCTTGAACTTGCCTTTTAAAATCATCTGTTCCTGATACTAGAACTGACCCGAATTTATCTAGAGCAAGTAAGAGTGCATCCTCAATATGCTTTTTTTGTTCACTCACGACTATAATTTCTGGTGAATTATCTCTTTCAAAAAAAGCAACTTTTCGCTGATCTATATAAAACTTTTGCCCAAATTTGTATTCAATTGCATATTTATTATGAGAAAAATATTTCTGTTTCTTGTTTTGATCTTCTGTGATTTTCGGATCTTGAGAATCTAGTGTATTTGACAACTTATTTTCTTTTTTCTTCTTTAAATTACTATTTTGACGATACTCAAAATACTGTTGAATCTGTAAATAATCTAGTTCAGATAAGCTTTCAGAACGCTGATAGTTTTTATTTGTTTCATTTTTTGGGATTAATCTCAGATCAGATCCAGGAGAAGAATAAATGGGTCTCATCTTCGGAGGCTGTTGGCCTACAGATGCATCTAGTACTGATTCTAGGTTTAAATATAGTTTCCAACAGTATTCGATCTCTTTTGAATTAAAATATTGTTTATTTAGCTCAGTCGACTGAGTTTGTATTAAGTTATTCACTCTTTGTATCAGTATCTTCTGACTTTTTTCGTTGAAGCCTGAAATAATATTGCTATCTACACAATTTTTTAACGTGAGTTGCAGTTTCATCAAATCTATATCACAACAATTTAAAAGCATACTTGTTTTCACAAGTGCGGTACTTTGATTCTGACTCTCTGATATAAATTTTTTAAAAATTAAGTTAAAACATGCTTCCAATCCAGATTGCGACAATTTCTTAAGACTCGGCAATACTCTTTTTTCATTTATATCAACAAGTTTCTCGTCATTTTCAAATGATTGTACAGCGACTGCATATAACTTTTTAAATTCTGGTAGACCAGTTGGAGTGGCTTTCGCATTTGAGTCGAGATGTTGTATGCATTGATAAAGGCGTGGAACAGAATAATTACTGAATACCAAAATTCCATACTGATTTTGAATCGCGATGGGCTCGTTGGGCTGATGATGGTCATAAATGATCTTCGCGGTTTTAATTTTTGGATTATCTTGTCGAATAAAGTTTCGAGATTGTCGTTGATCCAATAAAAACTGTTGCTGTATCGATAGATGATGCAGAGGCGATATATATTTTAAAAAATCGGCATAAGAGGTAATTTTTGAAGAACTAAATTTTGGAAGCAATGAGAATTTAGCTTGTGTATCTTGCAAGACTTTTTGACTTAATTTTTCATGAGATTGGCTAAAATTCTCTCTCTGTAATTTTCTAAGTTGAGTTTGTTCTGCCTGATTTTGATAATGCAGAAGTGTAAAAATGCTCTGCGTAGATTGATTTGGATACGTTTTTTTAAATGATTTTAACCAATGATTTTTATTATTTTGATAAATTTCATTTTCAAAATGAATCTCTTTGTAGGTAGATTTACGTAATGCAGTAATCGAATCTTTTTTATTTTTAAGCTTAAGATATTGTTCATGTAAATCTTGAACTAAAAAATCTTGTCGCTCAAAAAGATGGTAAGGATGTTGATCATTGAACTTATACTGTGTAGATGTAGCTGATTTTTTTCTGAAAATTGCATTGGAAACAGGCATCATATTCTGTTCAAAGTCCCCCCATTTTTTTTCTAAATTTTTTACGGTCGTGGCTTTATTACAAAATAAAGATGCTTTAAACGTTTGCTCATGATATTGCCCAAACTTAACATTGAAAATAGCACCATTGCGCTTTTTTTCGTAATAAATTCCCTGTGAAGCAAGTTTTTCATGCCATGTTCGCCAACAATCTGAACTATTTAATACATGCTGAATAACACTATTAACTTGCTGTATGTTTTGTTGGCCATGGATGATTCCTGCCGTGATGTCACTTTTTTTTTGATGCCGATGTTCTTGATCTCGAATTCTACTACTTACTTTTTCAGCATTCGGTTGAGCGATGTAATTTGGATTTTCATTGCATTTTTTCGATTCGAGATCATAGATATACATCGAATTTGGTTCAGGCTCCCAGCCTTGTTTTGCTTCAATTTCAGCGACAGCACGCTGTAATGATTTATAGAGCCAGCCCTCTCCTAGATCGATTACTTTATTTTCACCATTCTTATTTTTTAAAAATGGATGCACTTTATTGATGATCAAATGAAAATGCACATTATCTGTATCCAAATGCACCGCGTACTGCATTTGCAGATCCTTTGCCTTCAGATGTTTTGAGATAATGTCGATTTGTTCTTCTAATTGTTCGATAGTTGGGACCTCAAATTTTTTAAAGCTGCCGGTAAGATGAACAATTGGGTCAATCACTTTGCTGTTCAAACTTGCAGTTTGTGACATTTCCAGCTTTTGCTGTTGCGGATCATCATCTAAAAAATTTCTAGCGTTTGAATAAACACATTTCTCGATCGAACTCAAATCAACACTTGGATGAAGTTGATGAATGTAATCTGATAAAAGATCAGTGCGTGAGGGTTTGGGATCATGAATATAATCAGACAGACCATTCACACGTTGTTCTACTGAAGATGTTCCAGTCGTATTTTCTATAACTTTAATAATCATCGTTTTTCAAACTCATCATTTAGTTTACGAACGAGCATTTTTACTTCTTGCACCACCTGTTTAATCTGTTCGACCTCATACTTAACTTGTTCTAAATCATCCAATTCTTTAAATATTTTTATGAGCATAAATCCGAGCAAGCGAACATTATGAATGTCATTTGGTGCTATAAATCCGATGGTCGAAGTACTCAACAGTTTATGTCGTAAGTAGTCAAACTGCGTCAAAGATGTCTGCTTACAGGCATCTTGAATTTGCTTAAATTCATCTTCAGTCAGATGAATCAACATCTGTTTTTTAAAAGCATCTTTTCTATTCATTTTTTCTATTGTAAGCAAATTGAGACCGAGCATCGCGAGCTCGAGATTTGTATTTGGACAAAAGATATCTTTTGTCCCATCCTGTACCTTTTTAGCAGTCATGATATTGGCTAAATATGATAAAAATAATGCGATTTTTTTAGTTTTTTTCTTATCGCAAAAAGTACCTTTTTTGAGAGATTTTAAAATCCAAAAAGAGTTGCTTTTTGCCATACTCATAAAAATGAATGTTGCAAATAATGAGGTTGTATATTTATTTTTGTAGGAAAAATCTAATGCAAAATCAGAATCTTTTAGAGCTTGAGACACAGGATTCAAATCATAAATCTCCTGGTTTTTCGCCCACGCCATCTCCTGAAATCGCAAAAACATCTGTTGTTCGCTCTTCAAAATATGTTGAGAAGAATGAAAAAATATATAGTGAAAATGACTCTAAGAAATTTGAGAGTATTTTGCTGCTTCATATAGAAAAAATGAAGGAAAAGACGAAAACTCGGAATCAACTGCTGACTCAACATAAGCAAACTTTACTTCATCTTTTCAAATTGGGTGCAACAATAGATGATGTTCTGACCTTTCTCCAAGAAAATAATTTCAGCGGTATTACTGCTGACAATTTAAAAGAATTTTTAAAGAAGAGTAAATAAATCGGTTACACCTTTATCTTGAGCGATGGCTATATCGATGATCTTGAGCATGACCGCTTAGGTAAAGAGTTCCGTCACGACTGAACCGTATGAAACAGCAACCAAAGCATTCCTAGAAGAATTGAATCGTGGGCTATTGAATATCTATACCAACTATTACGATCACATGCTTTCAACCGAAGTGATTACGCAATACTTATTGGCTAACTGCCGGTTTGAGGAAAACGGTAACATCCACTGGAACTAATTTATAAAAAAGCCCCCAATTTGAGGGCTTTTTTATGTAATGGGGCATAAAGCCTCGTGATTCAATATTCGAGCGTCATTTACTATTGGTGTACTCTTGAGTGATACGCTGACCATTGGAATTATAAGAACTTAATTGCTTGTGTGCTGCTATATTCCCATTCTTAGCTGTATGTAAAAAATGCTCTTAGACTTTTGAATAATCTTGAGGCATACCTAAACACCGCTCATAGAGAACTCCTAAATTATAATGAGCGACCGCTTGCGCCTCAGTCGAATTAGTTTCGGATTTTTCCATCTTGACTGCTTTGCTTAAAAGTTCAAAGGCTTTATTATAATTTTTCTCGACTACCGTGCCTGACATATACATATAGGCTAGATTTACAAGCGCACCGGCTCCCTCTTCACCTCGACCCTGCTCAACAGATTTATTAAATAATTCATAAGCCTTTGCATAATCTTGTTTTACACCCCAACCATTTTTATAGCTCAAACCAAGATTATATGAACTGCTAGATTTACCACCATTAGAAGCTTTTAGATACTAGTAATTCGCTTTGACGTAATCTTTATCACAACCATGACCATTTGCATAAATCCCACCTAGAGCATTTTGGGCATCCGTATAACCTTGATTTGTAGCTTTAGATAACCATTCAAATGATTTGAGATAGTCTTGATGTAAAAGTCTACCATACCGTATCGCACCCCAATTTCGTACTGAGCTTCCGCATTCCCTTGAGCAGCTAAGCGCATAGTATTTTCTATCTTAGAATTAGCATGAGCCGAACTAAATATTAATGTTAAAGCAATTATAACAATTGATTTATTAATCAAATCCAAAGAGCGTAAATCACGAACAATATTATCTCAAACAACCAAAATATTAATCGGAAAACACCCACCAAAAATTGTACCAGGTAGTGGATTTTTGCGGTAATGACAAAAGCATCCACTTGGGTGATATACACCAGTGTATCTGCAATAAAAAAATAAGGCAGTTTCAACTGTAAAATTGAAATATTAGGCGTCCGCCATTCATTTGCTTAAGCATTATGACTATCCACATGATATGGCATTACTGGCTACAGAAACTGTACTTGAGTAAGCAGAGCACTTGGCAAAAGGACTTGCAGCCTCTGTCTAATTTCTACCACTAAATAACAACTAAAATAAAATTATATTGATTTTAAATTAGATGTATTTTAGTTGTATTTATACCTCTAAACCAAGTTCCTTAAATACCTCATTGTACTTTTGAATGAACTTCTCATCTTGTAGTTCAAGCAGAAGTCTTTTCTCAAGATCAGCATAACTCTCACCTACTGCAGCTTTCTGACTAGCAAATGGATCATAGTGAGCTAGCTTATTGGCAAAGAATTGAATTTGCTTATCTGAGAGCTTCTTAGGCTTCGTATGGGTAACTTCCTTAGGTTGGTGCTTAGCAGTGAATGTAAATGAGAAACCACTGATCGTACGCCCTACTTTGTGTTGTTCATAAGAAGCTGTGATATCTGTGAGCTCATTGATTTGGTTTAATGCTATATCGAGTACTCGAACCTTAAAGTTTGCCATCTTCGCATAATCACCCTTAGCTAACCCAAGCTTGAAGCGAAAGTCATCAATATCAAATATAGGTGTCTTTCCCACACTACGCCATTGAATCAGTAACTCATAAAGGCGAATCGCATACTTACTTGTAAGAGAGCTAATTTGCTTAAGTTCATAAGCAGTGAATGACTTCTCAAGCTGCGTAATTAATGGAATGACATCAGGCGCAAAAGTGAGTTCTACGATACCTGCAGAATCAACATAGGCTATTTTGGATACCCAACGTGATTTGACGATCTTTTCCTGCTGGGTTCCCTCATGGATTCCCTTATAACTGAATTTGCGCTCAAAGAGATTGCTAGCAGCGTTTTTAAGCCCCTCATAGGCTGCGTGCTTATCAACATTGAATTGCTTCATGTAATGATGAGCATGGACCTCTAGAAGACTATTCGCATCCACATTCTTGCTTAACTCTCTTGCTTGAACAATTGCCAATAAAATCAGTCTCTGTTCTGTTGTATCCAGATTATAGCTAGCATTGATTAATGCGTTATCCTTCACGACTAGATCATTTTTCACTATTGGGATCTTTTCCTTTAATTATAGCATTAGGATACATCAATTACACATGTAGACACAAGGTGGGAAAACGTAGACTTAAAGGTGGGAAAACGTAGACTTAAAGGTGGGAAAACGTAGACTTAAAGGTGGGAAAACGTAGACTTAAAGGTGGGAAAACGTAGACTTATTACCTCTGAAATGCTTGCTATATAAGGCTTGCAGAGGTCTTAAAAATAAAATTATTAAAAGTATTTAAAAATAAAAACGGTTATTGTTTAAAAATTAAGAGTATTTTTTGTTTTACGAGTATCCATTTACAGTTATGAAGATAAATGAAAGAACGATTTCCATATAGGTGGGAAAACGTAGACTTATACTAAATAAGAATTTATTAATTTTTTACCTATTCTTTACATCAATCTAAAATATAACTATATTAGATTCAAATTAGTTACAAATTACAAGTAAAATGATCATCTTAATTGGAAGCCAAAAAGGTGGATGTGGGAAATCCACAATAGCCATCAATATAGCAACTTATCTTGCTAAACATAACAAAGACATTGTTTTAGTTGATGCAGATCCTCAACAGAGTTCAGCTAACTGGGTTAAGGACAGAGATGAAACAAATCTCCCTAAGGTACATTGTGTGCAACGATATGGAGACATCAAGAACACACTGAAAGACTTAAATAGCCGTTATGACTATGTTGTTGTAGATGTAGCAGGACATGACAGTAAAGAGCTTAGAACAGCAATGTTGGCAGCTCATTATCTTGTAGTGCCATTTAGACCTTCACAATTTGACCTGGATACCTTACCTCATCTTTCTGAAGTCATAGATCAGGCACAGTCATTTAATGAAGAACTCAAACCATTTGGGTTACTCACCTTAGCTCCTACGAATCCATCTGTATCAGAAGTACAACAAGCAAATGAGTATTTAGCAGATTTTCCTGCGTTCACGGCCTTATCTGCAGTAATCCATGACAGAAAGGTTTATCGCGATGTAGCAGCAGAAGGGAAAGGTGTAGTTGAATCCAATAACCCAAAAGCAGTTGACGAATTTGAGGCGTTCATGAAGGAGTTATTAGCATGATCAAGAAGAGAGAAATCAGTAAACCAAACTCTCCTGACATGGATTCTTTCATCAATGGTGCAGATGAGCAAAAGGTGACAAAGCTAGATCCTAAAGCCCCTAGGAAATTCAAGACACACACAATTCCTATGAATGAACATGAGTATCAATTGTTGGTTGAATTGGCCGAAAAGTATGGCCAAACGCATAATGGAATTATCCGCTTTGCTTTGAAGAAACTTAGTGAAGAATAGAAACTAATTTGAAACTAAATTAATTCTATTTTGGTTTTAATTTGTATTCGTTTTAGATGTAAAAAAGCCCTTCATCATTAAGGGCTTTTTATATGTAATTTTTTCTCTCGTATGACCTATATTCTGATTTAAAGTGCTACAAAACAGAAAAGACTATCCTTAAATTACTAGTCGAAGTTAAAGAAATTGTCTGGGAAGCAAGAAAGGAATGCCTTTTGAATATCGCTGTATTCACCTTCAGGATGTTCCTCTAGATACCGTCGAGTCCAAATCAGTGTTGCTTCATAATCGTTAAAACACTGATCGAGTTGTAAAAAAATCCAAAGTTCATTTGCTTTTTGAATGAAAAAGTCATTGATGATCATCAGTGCAATTTTCTTTTCAGTATTTGCATTAGGGTATGAATACATAATGATTTCTCCTATATAGATGGTAAATAGATTAGTTGATAAGCTATTTATAACACATAATTTTATGTGTTTGCCACATAATTTTATGTGTTTTTATGTAAATATAACCCTATGCTATAATTTCAAAACACCATTTCTATAAATTTACTCCAATGCCATATACTGAATTTCAACGTCTTATCGGTAAAGCAGGGCTTTCTATTAAAGAATTTGCTGAATTATTGGACATGAAACCTAATTCAATTACGAACTATAGTAAACAAGGTGTCGTGCCTACACATATTGCTGTAATTGTTGCGCTGATTTCTACGATGAAAGATGAGGGATTGGATTTCTATCCAATTTTTGAAAAAATTAAATCGTATTCAGAAGATTAAAACTCTCGTTTTTTAATTATTTTTAAGCGATGAATAATGATGTAAAAAATGCCTGAACTTCAGGCATTTTTTGATTCTGGGATGTTTATAAACCTAGATAGAACTTTTCAATAAAGTTTCGAGTTTTGATAACTAAGGTATTCATCAGGGTCTTCCGTTCTGAGATCTTAGGACGATTAATCGGTAAGTCTTTGACATCTTCACGGCTAGGTAGACGTTTAGTGTATTCATATTGGCTGAGCACCGTTTTAAATATCTCAGGCTTGATGGCTTCTTTTTGACATAGTTCATCCAGAGCCTTCTCTTTTTCTACATCCCAAAACTGAGCAAAGGCCTCTTCAACACTTTGACCATTGGCCATCCGTGGAATGTTTTCATCTAGAAACTTTTGAATCAGCTCTTGTTTGTCGTACAAGTTGTGATTGGTCGAGATGATATCTTGTACCTGGGAACGATACTGCTGCTTCTTTTCAGGATCTTTATGATTAACCACCGATTGCAGTAAATTCAGGATATAACCGACATTTACGGTATCGCGGTGGATCAGTTCAAGTTGGAAATTGACGTCATTGAGGACCGATACTTTGTCTTTAGGTTGGACCACACGGACGTTGTTGTACAGATATTTGTACTGTGAGGTATGTTTCTGAAATTCTGCTTTGTTTAAATCGGTACTATCTTGGTCATACTCTACAAAGTTTTCCAATTGTGCATTGATCCGCATTACCTCACGGAAGGCTTTGACGTATTCCAATTGTTGTTCTTCAGTTTCTAGCGTATTGGGTACTTGGTCCGGATCTGGGGCAATACTGAGTAAGTGGGCAACCGCAGCATTGTACTTTTCTTTAATGCTATCGAAACTTGGGATTAGGACAATTTTTTGTGCTTCATCCTTGTTTGAAAATAAGGTGAGGGCTTGGTCTGTAGCTTGCTTTAAGTTACGAAAGCACAGGATATTACCGAATGGTTTGTCTGCATTCAGAATACGGTTGGTACGTGAAAAGGCTTGGATTAGACCGTGATATTTAAGGTTCTTATCGACATACAGGGTGTTGAGTGGTTTTGAGTCAAAACCAGTTAGGAACATATTCACCACAAGCAGGATATCAATTTCTTTTTTGCGTACTCGATTGGCAATGTCACGATAGTAAGCATAGAACTCATCGCCTGAGTTGTAGTTCTGACCAAATTTGGCATTGTATTCAGCAATGTATTGATCAAGCTTGTCTCGATTGGACTGACTGATTTTGGTCGGGATATCTGCAGACTCTTCTTCAATTAAACCACTGTGATCTTCGACCTTGAGTTCTTCATTGGCTGCAAAGGAAAAAATTGTGGCAATGGTCAATGGGGTATAAATTCGGCACTGTTGCAAATAGAGATTTGAGTCGATGATGTTCCCTTTAAAAAGTACTTAGAGACCGAAAACCCTGTTGATTAGACACACTTCACCCTGAGGCTGACCATAATAAAATGACGATGCTTGTCC
>NZ_VOYM01000057.1:0-23949 GCF_013420285.1 Acinetobacter sp. YH01019 | reverse complement strand
AGATCCATGCACGTGTAGCAGTTCTTAACAGATTTACGGAATTAGGTCGACCACTTACCCAAGTTACGCCTTAAATTTGGCTCAATTAGGGGCGCTTTGCATTTCAAATCTTTGTGCAACAAAGCCTATTATAAATAAAACATAAAAAATTTACGCATATAAAAGTATATTAATTAATCAAGCAATCCTGATAAATGAAATTTATATGTGTATTAAATATTTATTATCTATTTTTATATTCAATCTAAAATAAAATTACAATATGTTTCATCGGAAGTTTTTAAATAATAAAAAAGCCCTCATTATAAATGAGAGCAATTCTTATTTATAATTTTATACAGATAAAACTTTAACAATAATCGTTTGGTTGTCTTCATTTTCTTCAGCTAAATAAACTCGCTTTAACTCTTTACTTTTAACTTTAAACTGGTGATTTTGATACTGGATGATAGATGGAATTTGATCAAAATAAAGACCATCTACATCAAGTTCTTCTTGAAAAAGTGGTGTGCCTAACTGATAGTCTAGGCTTTTTAATACTACATATTTAACAGTCGTTTTCATTGAAATGTTCCCACTTTTGATACGCTCTTTATTTTAAGTTTTAACACCCTTTAGCAGGATAGGAAACCTTTAATTGGTTATTTTGTTCAGCTTCTAATCGATTAAGCATTTTTCACTTTTAAACTCAGGTAAAATATCGATCTATAGATAGATATCTGATTAGAAATTCATTCTAACTAAAACTTATTTCACACAATATTGGACTTTAGCGCAATGTCAATTTTGAAAACATGCTGTGATCAATTGCAACAGCACAATTTAACCATCGCTTTTGTTGAAAGTGCAAGCTCAGGCTATTTGTGTAGTCAGTTTTCTATATATAAAAATAGTGGCGCAGACATCTTACTCGGCGGGCTTGTAAGCTATGATCCTTCGGTTAAGCGTGAAATTTTAAAAATAGACAATGAAATAATTACTGCATTTACTGCAGAATCTGCAGAAGTGACCGAAGCTATGGCTACACATGGTCACCAACTTTTTAAGCATGCCGATTTTGTTGTAGCCTGTACAGGGTTATTAAAGCCTGGAGGCAGTGCGACATTGGAGAAACCTGAAGGTACTTTTTATATTTCTATTTCTTTTAGAGGGCAAACATCAAATTACCATTATTTTATTGAAGGCACGCCATTAGAACGACTGAATATTCTGACTGCTCATGTCGCTAGCAATATCTTAAACTTAATCCAACAATAAATAGATACAAATCTTATCGGTTTAAGTGCTTTCTAAGCGACATAATATTCTCTAAGTTCATTTTTTTGGAGCGCATTGCATGAATCATTTACATACTTTTAGTGCTGCGTTCTTTAGCTTATTTTCATTGTCAGCATATGCAACTGTTGGTGGACCACAAAATATCGAAGTGTTAGGCTTTGATAAGAAAGATCAAAAAATTTATGTTATGCGACATTTTCATGATGGGCGTGGTCGTTTACCGCAACTTTACTACTATCAATTAAATGCGAAATCACCTACTCAACTCATCACTGTTAAATCGCTCTATATCAATCCAAAAACTAAACGTATTGACTATGATCAAGACAGCACAGCTTTTGATAAAGAGATAAAAAAAATAAAAAATCGACTTACTCGCTTAACACCGATTAATAACAACAATGTGCGAATACAAATTATCACAACAATGAATGGTACAGCCAAGGCTTGGTATGATCCCAGTGAAACCATAGATAAGTGGAAGTATCAATACCGAGTTAAAAATTCAACATATAAAAGTACATTACAAACCGCTGAAACATATAAAGAAGGCTTAAAAGTTTCACAAGCCTACAAAGTACCTCAACAGCCTTATTTACTCAGCATGGTTAAATACTTGGGTATCCCATTTGAAACAGGATATACCGTAGAAGATCCCATTTTATTAAGTAAGTAGCTGTTCTATATAAAATTGAAAAAGCCTCCGAAGAGGCTTTTATTACAATATATATTTAAGCAGCTGAACGTTCAGCAATTGGTACAACTTTACGCAATTCAGGACCAGTATAGTCTGCACTTGGGCGAATAATACGGTTATCTGCACGTTGTTCCATTACATGCGCTGCCCAACCCGTTACACGCGACATCACAAAGATTGGTGTAAATAGTTTTGTTGCAATATCCATGAAATGGTATGCCGAAGCATGGAAGAAGTCAGCATTACAGAATAGTTTCTTCTCACGCCACATGACTTCTTCACAGCGAACAGATACTGGATAAAGTACGGTATCGCCAACGTCTTTTGCTAAACGCTCAGACCAAATTTTGATAATGCCATTACGCGGATCATTGTCTTTATAGATCGCATGACCAAAGCCCATGATTTTTTCTTTACGTTCCAATTTACCAAGCATTTCACGCTCAGCTTCTTCTGGTGACGTCCAGTTTTCAATCATTTCCATTGCAGCTTCATTGGCACCACCGTGTAGTGGACCACGTAATGAACCAATTGCACCCGTAATACATGAATGCATATCAGACAAAGTTGAAGCGCAAACGCGTGCTGTAAATGTTGACGCGTTAAATTCATGCTCTGCATATAGAATTAACGATACATTCATCACTTGCTCATGCAATTCATTTGGTTTTTCACCACGCAGTAAGTGTAGGAATTGTGCGCCAATTGAATCATCATCGGTATTTTCTTCTACACGCACGCCATCATGGCTAAAACGATACCAGTAACAAATAATTGCAGGTAAGGTTGCCAAAATACGATCTGCAACGTCTTGTTGCTCTTCAAACGATTTTTCAGTTTCAAGGTTACCTAACATTGAAACGCCTGTACGCATCACATCCATTGGATGTGAATCCGCAGGAATACGCTCTAAAACTTCTTTTAACGCTTGCGGTAATTGACGTAAAGATTTTAATTTTGCTTTGTATGCAGCAAGTTGTTCTGTTGTCGGTAATTCACCAAAGAAAATAAGGTACGCAACTTCCTCAAACTGGCAATTCTCTGCCAAGTCTTGAACGTCATAACCACGATAAGTTAAGCCAGCACCACTTTTGCCTACAGTTGACAATGCTGTTTTACCAGCAACTTGTCCGCGCAATCCTGCGCCCGTGAGTACTTTTCCTTCAGCCATTTTTATTTTCCTTCTGTGAATAATTTATCTAAGGTATTTTCAAAAGTGTGATAATCAAGGAATTGATACAGTTCTTTACGTTGTTGCATTTTGTCGAGTACATTCACTTGTGTACCTTCATTGCGAATCGCCTGCATCACTTCGAGTGCTGCTTTTTGCATTGCACGTGTCGGAGACAATGGATAAAGCACCATGCTAATCCCTTGCTCACCTAATTCTTCTTTGGTGTAGTACGGCGTATCTCCAAATTCTGTAATATTTGCTAATACAGGTACACCAACAGCATCACATACTGTTTTATACATCGTAATATCAGTCATCGCTTCAGCAAAAATCGCATCAGCACCGGCTTCTACACATGCACATGCACGGTCGATCACTGCTTGCAAACCTTCTTTTTGTAGTGCATCAGTACGTGCCATCACGACAAAGTTTGAATCCGTCTTCGCATCTACTGCCGCTTTAATACGGTCAACCATTTCTTGTTGTGACACGATTTCTTTGTTTGGACGGTGGCCACAACGCTTTTGGGCAACTTGGTCTTCAATATGAACTGCCGCAGCGCCAGCAGCAATCATTTGCTTCACAGTGCGGGCAATATTAAAAGCACCACCCCAACCTGTATCAATATCCACCAATAATGGCGTATCTACACGTTCTGTAATACGACGTACATCTTCTAGAACGTTATCCAGACTGGTCATGCCTAAGTCAGGTAAACCATATGAATAGTTCGCAACACCTGCACCAGATAAATAAATAGCTTTATATCCAACTTCTTTTGCCATCATTGCTGCATAGGCATTTACTGTGCCAATGATCTGTAATGGTTTTTCTACTTCCAATGCTTGTCTAAATCTTAAGCCTGCAGACGTTTGTTGTGTCATATTCCTTTCCACGGCATTTACTTTAATTTTGAGTTTTGAGTATATCCATAAATTCTCCCAACTCTATGGCTTTCTAGGCTAAAAACTCTAAAACTTTAGTCAAAATATTCACTATTCACACTTTTCTTATTAGCCTTTAGTCAAAGATTTTCTATTTTTCACTAAGTAAGTAATGTGTGCATATTTTTGATATAATTTCAATTATTCTCTCTGTTATATTGGCACATTATCGTTATATGCAAGACTTAGCGCACATCGAACCTTTAGCACGTGACCTGCCACAAACTCGGCGGGGCCATGAGCGTTGTGTTGCGCTTTTAGACAGTGCAACAGAATTGTTCTTGCAACGCGGTTTCGAGGCTGTTTCACTAGACGATATTGTGAACCATGCAGGTGGTTCTAAAGCCTCGATTTATAAATATTTCGGTAATAAAGACGGTTTGTTTAAAGCGATTTGTGATTATCGCCGTAGCTTATTTTTTAAAGATATTTGTCTACCTTTTACCATCGATCAAGACACCGATTTTCGTAGCTACCTGATTCTCAACTTGGTCAACTTCCATAAACATATTGCGCTGCCAGAAAATGCCGCCTTTATGCGCTTAGTTTTAGAACAAACTGGGCGTAATCCAGAAATTGCGCGTCACATCCATGAACAAGGCCCCAAACATGTACAATGCTCAATTGCAGAAACCTTAGCGCAAGCACATGAATATGGTTTGTTATTCTGTGAAAAGCCACTATTTTCAGCGCAATTTTATTTTGGCATTTTAAGAAATTTGGAATGGCGTGTTCTGATGGGCATTTCAATTGATGAAAATGATCAAGAAACCAACGATTACATCAGTTATTGCGTTGATCGATTCCTAGACGGTCATCAAAAACGCTAGTTTTTTTGCAATTTGTATGTCTTATAGTATATTAATCGATTCCTTTTTTTCTTAACTAACCAACAACTAATTGTTGTTCTGTATTTTTGATTCAGCAATTATTGTGGAGTAACAATGGCTCTACGTCACTTTTTAACTTTACGCGATTTATCGACTTTAGAACTCAATCAAATTGTGCAACGCGCAATCGAACTCAAGCGCAAGCAACATAACAATGAAGTTTTCCAACCTTTCGTTGGTAAAGTCATGGGTATGATTTTTGAAAAATCGAGCACCCGTACCCGTGTATCGTTCGAAGCAGGTATGAGCCAATTTGGTGGTAGTGCAATTTTCCTTTCTTCGCGAGACTCACAACTTGGTCGCGGTGAGCCAGTTGAAGATTCTGCTCGTGTAATTTCTAGCATGCTTGATATTGTTATGATCCGTACGTTTGGACATGACATTGTTGAACGTTTTGCGTCTTATTCGAAAGTTCCTGTAATCAATGCATTAACAGATGACCACCACCCTTGCCAATTACTTGCCGATGTTCAAACATTCGTTGAACACCGTGGTTCGATTGAAGGTAAAACTGTTGCTTGGATTGGTGATGGCAACAATATGTGTAATTCTTATATTGAAGCTGCACACATGTGGGGCTTTAAATTGAAAATTGCGGCACCAAAAGGCTACGAACCAAAACCTGAATTTTTAGCTGAATTTGCTCATTGTGCTGAACTTGTTAGCTCTGCGGAAGATGCTGCAGTAAATGCTGACCTAATCGTTACAGACGTTTGGGCGAGCATGGGACAAGAAGAAGAACAAAAAATCCGTGAAAAAGCTTTCGCTGATTATCAGGTAAATGAACGCTTAATGGACTTAGCACATCCTGATTGCTTATTTATGCACTGCCTACCTGCACACCGTGGTGAAGAAATTTCTGAAAATATGCTTGATCACAAAAATGCAGTGGTTTGGAATGAAGCTGAAAACCGCTTACATGCACAAAAAGCATTGGTTGAGTTTTTATTGAATGAAAATATGAAAAAATAATCAGATCTTTTGTTAAAAAAAGCACCGAAAGGTGCTTTTTTTATATGCACATGTTTTAATAAAACCATAAGTTTTATAAGTGATTAGGATTATGCGTTTAAAAAATATTTGCTTATTGGCTCTTGGATTGAGCTTATCTACTTTTTCTTATGCTGGTGAACCAAGTGAATTAGATCAATATTTGGTGAAAAAGCAGATTTTAGACAGCAATTTTAGAATTAAAAACAAAACAGCTTTAAACGAAATACTTGCTGCAATTAGTGATGAAGATTCACGCACTCTACCCTATCAAGTTGATCAAAACATGTTGATGGAAAAAATGGAAGTGGAAGCGGATAAGATTGAAATTGATGGCATTATCACCACTCCTGATTTTGCCCAATTTGAACAATCAGTCGGTGAACTCAAGGTAAAGCAACTCATCAAGCATAATTCACTTCAAAACTGTGAATTACTATTCGAGCATCAATTTCAACGTGTTAATCCATATAAAATTGAAATGGATCTAAGCTCGGGTACAAAGCAATACGAAATCACCATTAAAAATACTGAGTGCAAATTTAAATAATTGCATCTATCGATACAACAAGGTTTATGAAACTAAATCAATTTTTAGCGTATTAGACCTTGGGGTTGTAAAATTATGACTGCTGCTCCAACCAATACAATTGCACCACCCATAATATCCCAACGAGTCAAGCTCACTTGATCAACAAATTTTAGCCACATTAATGCTGTAAAAATATAAATGCCACCGTAGGCTGCATATATTCGTCCTGAAGCAGCTGGATGTAATGTTAATAACCATACAAACGCAGCTAAGGCCAATGCCGTTGGGATCCATAACCACTGCGATTTATGTTGATTTAAAATCAAATAGGGAAAATAACAACCTAAGATTTCCATCACTGCAGTAATCAGAAAAAGTCCAAACGTAGCTAAGACTTTACTGAGTTGTATATCCATCGTTGATAGCCTTTTTCATTCCAAAAATATAAGCACATAAAAAACCCGTGCGAACACGGGTTTCTATTCATAAAAGCGATTTAAGCAGGTTCAGCCGTTTGATCTTCAAATACTTCAAGTTTCAAACCAACCGCTTTACCATTTTCTTTTTTCACAGAAACTGCAACATTACCGCCATGTTCTGCTAACTCACCAAAAAGAATCATTTCAGCAAGTGGTTTTTTCAGATGTTCTTGAATCAAACGCTGCATTGGACGTGCACCCATAAGGCGATCATATCCTTGTTCTGCCATCCACTCACGCGCATCTTGATCAACTTCAAGAATGACTTTTTTGTCATCTAATTGTGCCTGTAGTTCAGTTAAGAACTTATCTACGACACTTTCAATAACTGTTGTTGGCAAGGCTTTGAATTGAATCACACCATCTAAACGGTTACGGAACTCTGGCGAAAAGGCTTTTTTCATTGCATCTTGGTTATCACGGCTGTTGTCTTGCTCCATGAAACCGATACTTACACGTGAAATACTTTCTGCACCGATGTTCGTAGTCAACACAAGTACCACATTACGGAAGTCAGATTTTCGACCATTGTTATCCGTCAACGAGCCATGATCCATAATCTGTAATAACAAGTTAAAGACATCAGGATGTGCTTTTTCAATTTCATCAAGCAACAGTACGCAGTGCGGATTTTTATGAATCGCATCAGTGAGTAAGCCACCTTGATCAAAACCGACATAGCCCGGAGGTGCACCAATTAAACGTGAGACTGCATGACGTTCCATATATTCAGACATATCGAAACGAACAAGTTCAACACCCAGCAATTTTGCCAATTGTTTAGTGACTTCAGTTTTCCCTACACCCGTAGGCCCAGCAAATACAAAGTTACCTACTGGCTTATCTGGTGCTTTCAAACCTGCACGAGAAAGCTTGATGGCAGATGCCAAAGCTTCAATTGCCTCATCCTGCCCGAATACAACTCGCTTAAGATCACGTTCGAGATTACCCAAAACGCTTTTATCATCTTTCGATACTGTTTTCGGTGGAATACGCGCAATTTTAGAAACGATATCTTCAATGTTTTCAACTGAAATAACCGTATCATCTTGTTCAGCTTTCAAACGGCGCTGCGCACCAGCTTCATCAATTACATCAATAGCTTTATCTGGCAAGAAACGATCATTAATGAACTTGGCAGAGAGTTCCACTGCTGAAACAAGTGCTTGATCTTCATATTTAACATGATGGAAATCTTCAAACTTAGATTTCAAGCCACGTAAAATATCAATGGTTTCTGAGATTGAAGGCTCATTGACATCAATTTTTTGGAAACGACGCGATAAAGCATGATCCTTTTCAAAGACTTGACGATATTCTTGGAAGGTTGTTGAACCAATGCAACGTAATGTCCCATTTGCTAAAGCAGGCTTAATCAAATTCGAGGCATCCATTGTGCTACCCATGCTCGAGCCCGCACCAATGATCATGTGAATTTCATCAATAAATAAAATCGCTTCAGGTTTTTTCTTTAATGCATTTAAAAGTTGTTTTAAGCGTTTTTCAAAATCACCACGGTATTTTGTACCTGCAACCAATGCACCAATATCCAAGCTAAACACTTCAGCATTTTCAAGTGGCTTTGGCGCTTTACCATTCACTATTAACCATGCTAGGCCTTCAGCAATCGACGTTTTACCTACGCCAGGATCACCTACAAGTAATGGATTGTTTTTGCGGCGACGGCAAAGGATTTGCGCTGTACGCTCAATTTCTTTTTCACGACCAATCAGTGGATCAGTTTTGCCTTTTTGTGCTTCGGCATTTAAATTGGTTGTATATAACTCAAGTGGCCCCGCATTGGCAGAAGATGAAGTCTCTCCATCAAGCTCTTCAATTTCTTCTTCTGCTTGTGATTCATCTTTGCGTGTACCGTGTGACAAATATTGAGTCAATGTCAAACGATTGATTTGATGACGTTTCAGTAAATAAACTGCAAACGAATCGCGTTCAGAATACATCGCAACTAGAATGTCAGCACCTTCGACAGTACGATCATTGCCACTTGATTGCACATGGAAAATCGCACGTTGCAAAATGCGGTCAAAACTTTCTGTTGGATGTGGCGCTTGATCGCTATTTTCACCAAGCTTCGGGGTATGTTGTTCGACGTATTCTTCAAGTTCTTTGCGAAGAACGATAATGTCTGCACCGCATGCTTTTAATGCATTTACAGCAGAGTCATTGTCCAGTAAAGCCAATAATAAATGTTCTACCGTCAAAAATTCATGTCTCTTTTGACGAGCCATGCTGACAGCCAAACGTAATGATACTTCTAATTGACGACTGAGCATGTAATCCCCTTATTAATCTTTTGGCTCAATCTGGCAAAGTAATGGATGACTTTGTGATCGAGCGTAATTATTGACCTGGTTTGCTTTAGTCTCCGCAATGTCTCGCGGATAAACCCCTGCAACACCCTTTCCTTCATAATGTACAGTTAGCATTACTTGAGTAGCTTGGTCAAGATTCAAAGCAAAGTATTGTTGTAAAATTTCAATAACAAAGTCCATTGGGGTGTAATCATCGTTCATTAATACGACAGCATACATCGGCGGACGCTTTAACTCAGGAGGAGCAGTCAAAACCTGAATATCTGAATCTCCATCTTCATGTGAGCCTTGACTTAGACTCGGAGTCAGATGCCAATCGATCAAACCAGATTGGTGAAAAGAGTTTTTGATGTCAGATAAGCACATTTGACGTTTATTACTTCGCATAGAATTTGGGTTTCGCACTTAGTTAACACTTGCTTCAGTTTGTGGAATTTCTGAAAGGAATGCTGATTGATTTTCAACAGGCTGACCTTTAGACCAGCTAAAACGACGAATAACAGGTTTACTACCCGATAAGCGTACTTCAATAAAATCTGGACTGAAGCCTTTTGGCATCGTCCAGCGACCTGTAAGTCGCTCACTTTCACTGAAATTAAAGTTTTTATCTTCTAATGGTACAGCCAATACTTCTGTGCCTTTAATTAAGCGGATTTCAACACTACCCGAAACAGAGCTTTTTGATGGGCTGACTTGTACTAAATCTAATTGGTATTCAAATGCATTTTCAGGCAAAGGTTTAATCGCTAAATGCTGTACAGCAAGCGGCATCCCTCCACGCTGACGTAACACTTCACGATATAAAATACCTAAATTACCTGAATGTTCTTGCTCATCACGTGCTTTATTAACAGCCAAGTACAAATCATTTGAATTACTAACTGCAACATCCCGTTCTTGGATAGCAGCATTCAAATTTTTGTTTAATGTTGCAAGTTCAGTTTTCTGCTTCTGCACAACATCTACGAGCTGTTCTGCATCAGCATCATAACCAACAACCGTTAAGCCTTGACGATGACCAATACTGTATCCGAGTAAGCCGCTGCTCAGTGCCAGTATTGCTGCACCAATTGCCAGTGGCATATTCGTCTTCATAAAAGGCGTTTTTTCACTGTTATCCGGCTGTGACGTGATATTTGATTCTGTATTCGACATCGTCATCTCTTATTTTGGTTCATTCAAAGCACCCATTTAAATCTAGATTGAAATGGGTGTGAAGTTTTAAAACGTTTTTTATGGTAATAAACCAATGCCTTGTAGGCCTGCATTTTCAGCAAAGCCAAACATTAAGTTCATATTTTGTACCGCTTGTCCTGCCGCACCTTTAACCAAGTTATCTTGCGCAACAAGAATAACCAATTTTTTCGGTTGTGGTTTGCAAATCGCAATACGTAATTGGTTCGCACCACGCACCGTACGAGTTTCTGGTGAACTACCTGCTGGCATTACATCAACAAATTGTTCTTTGGCATAAAAAGCTTCATATAAACTTTGTAAGTCAGCTTCAGCACCTGCATCAGTTAGATCAATATAAATTGTACTGAGCATGCCACGAATCATCGGTACTAAATGCGGTACGAATAAAATTTCGTTAAACACACCTTTTAGACCTGAAATATTTTCTAATGCTTCCACAATTTCTGGATGATGACGGTGGCCTGCAACGCCATAGGCTTTAAAGTTATCTGCATTTTCAGAATAAATCATACCTAGGCTGGCTTTACGGCCTGCGCCTGATACACCTGATTTTGCATCAATAATAATACTTTCAGGTTTCACCAATGCGTCAGCCTTGAGTACTGGCGCTAGACCAAGCTGTACTGTAGTTGGGTAGCAACCTGGGTTACCAATCACATTGGCCTGTTTAATTTTTTCACGGTTAAGTTCTGATAAACCGTAAACTGAATCTTTTAATAATTCTGGACATGCATGGTCTAAACCATACCATTTTTCAAACTGAGCCAAGTCCTGCAAGCGGAAGTCAGCGGCAAGGTCAATTACTTTAGTATTTGCTGCAACCAACTCTTCAGCATGTTTCATTGCTACACCATGCGGTGTTGCAAAAAATACAACGTCACATTGTTTAAGTTCTTCTATATTTAGGTCTGAATAGCAAAGGTCTGTATGTCCACGTAAACTTGGGAACATATCGTCAACACGACGACCATTTTCAGTACGTGAAGTCAGAAGTTTTACTTCTGCATTTGGATGTCGTAGCAATAGACGCAACAATTCAACGCCTGTATACCCTGTTCCACCGACAATACCTACTGCAATCACGCTCTTTAC
Organism: Acinetobacter sp. YH01019; assembly: GCF_013420285.1. NCBI lineage: Bacteria > Pseudomonadati > Pseudomonadota > Gammaproteobacteria > Moraxellales > Moraxellaceae > Acinetobacter > Acinetobacter sp. YH01019. The sequence goes on along the minus strand of NZ_VOYM01000057.1, from coordinate 12,343 downwards.
CTCTATTCAAAGTATCCATTTGATGACTGCGTAGTATGACAGGAAGTTTCGGTTTTCTGAACTGTTTTACTAGGGTTTATTGCAATACAGATATTTTTTATCAGGTTAAGAGAAAACATATTTTCAGAAAGAACTAAACTTACGTTGGATGAAAGGTGCAATTGCCCTGTTTGTAGCAACTATTACTGTTTCAAACTAATTTCTACAGGTATTTTCTGTCCTTTTCTTAAAATTTCAAACTTTACCGTGTTTCCTCTTAAATAGTTTGAACTTTCAACAAATGCACTGACATCATTAATATTTTCATCATTCATTTTTAAAATGATATCTTGCGACATTATCATATTTTCAGCAGGAGAACCCAGCTTAACCACTTTAGCGATAACACCTGATTGAATACTATTATAAATTTTATCCCTTTGGGATAATTCAGTAGGATAAATACCTGTTATTGAATTAAATTTGTAAAAATAAACGACATTTAACTGATCACTTAAAGATTGGTATCGGGCTGGTCTGCTTTCTATCGTGCCTACCGGTATATTATTTAAATTATTGACATCATATTTCCCCCTATCACCACCAGAAACTCTTGCAGCCTCTGGCTGATGCATACGGGTATCATAAACAACCTTACTGCCTAAAGATTCACTACTAAAAACCGCAATAGCTGAGCCATGAAGTAAAGCTTTTTGTCGAATATCCCTCATACTTCTACTATAGGAATAATCAATTAATTTTTCAGTAGATATAGGCACATATCCTTCTTCTAGCATTTCAAGTGTCTTTTCTTCTAAATCATCTACTTTATAAATCTTTGGATTCAACCTTTGTACATTTTTCCCGCTGTAATCCTCAGCACAAACAAAATTAAAGCTACAAACCAATATCAAAGCACCACAAGTTCCTAATAGCTTCATCACTCTCATTGCTCTCTTTTATTTTTAATTTTCTCTTTAACCTAAATATATAAATAAAAAATCCTGATATATTGAATCATTATTAGATAAAAGAAACTTTTTGTTTAAAAACAAGCACAACACATAAGTGTCTAGATTTCAACCTTCAAATATTCCACCACCAAGGCATTGGCGTCGTTTTTAGTATTTTCCTATGCTGCTGAAAATTCGCATCATATTTTTCCACTTCTGCCCAAAATTTTGCACTATGATCAAAATGCTTGGTATGTGCTAACTCGTGTACAGCCACATATCGTGCAATTTCATGTGGAAAAAGTACTAATCCACTATTCAACATAATGTCATGTTTAGCAGAGCAACTGCCCCATCGTGTTTTGGGTTGACGTACTGCGCATTGATTAAATTTCAGACCCGTTTCAATGCTCAGCTTTTGCAAATACGGCGGTAAATGTGTTTTGGCATAGGCAATTGTGAAAGCTTTTAAATAACTTTCGGGCTGGCGATCACTAACAAAAAGCTGATGGTTTTGCTGATCTAAAATAAAAGAGTTTTTCTGTGTTTGATAAACAACCTGTAACGTTTTTTTTAGGTTGAATAGTTTTAATTCAGTTGGAAATGTCTTATCAATTTGCCCTGATTTTTCCTGCTGCTTTTGCCATGTTTCAATCATCCATTGTTCTGATTGTTTTAAAAAATCCTGAACTTGGCGCTGTGAGCAAAACTGTGGGACGGTTAATTTAATTTGCGTCGGTTCGACACGGAGTCTTAGGCGTGTTGCGCGTAATTTTCGAGTGATTTCGATTTCAGGAAGGTTTGGGGTCATTTATTCTATAATCTTATTATGAAACTTATAATTCCCTCTCCTTTCAGGAGAGGGTTAGGGAGAGGTTGATTAATTCCCTCATCCTAGCCTTCTCCCTGAGCCATATAGGGCGCAAGAGAAGGAACTTTCAATATAAATTAAACTTTTGATAGAACTATATTGAATCAACAAATTAAACCGCTGTACGCTCTTCAATACCATTGTCAGTTGCAACAACAGCAATATCCGCTTTATTCAAAGCAAAGATACCGTTACACACTACACCCGGAATGTCATTCAAAGTCTTTTCAAGCTCTAAAGCATTGAGGATATTTAAGTTGTGTACGTCTAAAATCACGTTGCCGTTATCCGTTACCACACCTTCACGATAAACGGGGTCACCACCTAAAGATACGATTTTACGCGCAACAGCAGAACGTGCCATTGGAATTACTTCTACAGGAAGTGGAAACTCACGCGCTAACTGATCAACCCATTTAGAGTCATCAACGATACAAACGAATTTTTTCGCAATAGATGCGACGATTTTTTCACGAGTCAGTGCAGCACCGCCACCTTTAATCATGTGCATGTGGCGGTCAATTTCATCTGCACCATCTACATAGGCATCTAAACCACCTACATGGTTCATATCGACAACTTCAATACCTAACTTTTTAAGGCGTTGTGCAGTTGCTTCAGAGCTTGCTACAGCAGCTTCAAGTTGAAGTTCCGGTAATAGGTCAATCAGAAAGTTAACAGTACTTCCTGTACCCACACCCAAAATACCGCCTTTAGGCAAATGCTTTAACGCAGCTTTTGCAGCAGCTTGTTTCTTTTCATCTTGGGTTGCATACAGACTCATAACTTGGCTCAACTATTTTTTGACATTAGACGCTGATTTTTCAGCCCAAATGTACAGGGGTTTGTTACAATAAACCCCTATTTTAAACTGTTAGATGGAAAATTAACATGCTGTCTCGTTTGGTTCGACAAATATTACAGGCAACGGTCTATGACGTTGCAATCGAAACCCCACTCGAAGCAGCGCCACGAATTAGTGAAAAGCTAAACAACAACATTCGCTTTAAACGCGAAGATCTGCAACCTGTCTTTTCTTTCAAACTACGCGGTGCATATAACCGTATTAGTCAATTACCGAAATCTCAGTTGGAACGTGGCGTTATTACGGCTTCAGCAGGTAACCATGCGCAAGGTGTGGCTCTATCTGGTCAAAAACTGGGAATTCGCGCCATTATTGTGATGCCGAAAACCACGCCAGACATTAAAGTCCAAGCAGTAAAACGTCTTGGCGGTGAAGTGGTATTACATGGTGATTCTTTTGACGTAGCCAATAAATATGCGATTCAACGTGCAACAGATGAAGGCATGACCTTTATTCCACCTTATGACGATGAACTCGTTATGGCTGGCCAAGGCACCATTGGTAATGAGATTTTGCGTCAATGGCGTGATGTGGATTACGTGTTTGTTGCTGTTGGTGGTGGTGGTTTAATTGCAGGTGTAGCGGCTTACTTAGGCGATGTTGCTCCACACGTGAAAGTAATCCCTGTTGAATATGACGAATCAGCATGTTTAAAAGCAGCATTCGAAGCCAATGAACGTGTAATCCTTCCATCTGTTGGTTTATTTGCTGACGGCACTGCGGTTGCTCAAATTGGTGAAAAACCATTTGAAGTGATTCAACTACAAAAATCAGATAACTCAGGCCCAATTGTCGAACGTGATGTTGTTCTTGTAAATACAGATGAAATCTGTGCTGCCATCAAAGATACTTATGATGAATGCCGTAGTATTGTAGAACCATCAGGTGCAATGGCACTTGCAGGTATCAAAAAATATGTAGCACAACATGAACTTGTTGGTAAAAACTGCGTGTCGATTGTATGCGGTGCCAACATGAACTTCGATCGTTTACGTTATATCGCTGAACGTACAGAACTTGGTGAACGCAAAGAAGCGATTTTTGCTGTGACTATTCCCGAAGAAAAAGGTTCATTCCTCAAATTCTGTCGTGCTTTACAAGGTCGTAATATTACCGAATTTAACTACCGTGCCAGCTGTGCAACAGCAGCACAAGTCTTTGTAGGTATTAGTTTAAAAGGCGGTGAAAAAGAGCGACAAGACATCTTTGAATCATTAAAATTCCAATATGATGTTGATGATTTATCTGATGATGAAGTAGCTAAGTTGCATATTCGTTATTTAATTGGCGGTCATGCCGATATTGAAAATGAGCGTTTATTCCGTGTGGAATTCCCAGAACGTCCAGGTGCTTTGTTAACATTCTTAGAACGTCTTGGTCCAACACATAACATTACCCTGTTCCACTACCGTAACCACGGTGCAGCTGAAGGTCGTGTACTTGTTGGTATGGAAGCTACTGATGCGAAACAAAACCCAGATGGTTTAGTGGAAACATTGGAAAGTATTACTTATCCATACGTTGAAATTACCAATAACTTGGGTTACCAACGTTTCTTGAAATAAATAAAACTTCTATAAAAAAGCTGGGATCTAGATTCCAGCTTTTTTATTTGCAGCAACTATTTTCTACATCAAAATAAAGATATTCATCTATTTAATTCATCAACGCCGTCATTGTCGTTAAATTCACCGCACTCTATAATCCATTGAAAATAAAACAAAATGGATATTTAAATTGAATTTTTATGCCTTATTTATGATCGCTATTGTGGGTTTAGGTGGATATTTTTATGCATATCCGGCTTATCAACTTACACAAGAGGAAGATAAGATTCGTCAAAGTATGAAACAAATTCCAAATCAGTCCCGTACGCAAAATCTAGAAAATATTTACGGCTATACCGCGCAAGCTGAAATGCTGAATCAATATCCAAATTACATTGTATATATTCGCTTTGATGAGCTGAGTGATCAAACCGCTCCGGAATCTGTTCAAGCTATCATACGTGAATTTTCATGCGATAGCTTAAACCGTTTAAAGAACAATTCCGAACTCGTTCGTAAAGCCACCCTAAATGTCATCAAAGATGATCAGCATCAATTTCAATACATTCTAAAAAATAAATTAGGCTATGAAATTTTTAAATACCAACAAGTTATGGAAAATTGTCCCAATATTGCTGAACTTTATGCCTATCAAAACGATGAAGAAATAAAAAATTAGAGCTTTTCGATTTAAATGGATTATGTAATTTGTAATAGCCGCCTTTAAAGGAACACGCTACCATTTACTCAATTTATAACTTTAAAATAACTTAGGGATTTTATGGCTCAATTCGCGGTAATTGGTTTGGGTAGCTTTGGCGCTACAGTTGCAACTGAACTCATGGGCTTAAAACATGATGTGATTGGTATCGATAGCAACAAAAAATTTGTTGAGAATATCTCAGACCAATTAACACATGCAGTCATTGCAGATGCAACAGATGAGCATGTGCTGCAAGAGCTGAACATTCAAAACTGTGAAGCTGTTGTCGTTGCCATAGGTGAAGACATTGAAGCCAGTATTTTGTGTGTACTGCATTTAAAAAACATGGGTATTCATAAAATTTGGGCCAAAGCAAAATCCAAAGCGCATCACATGATTTTGACACATCTTGGTGTCGACAAAATCATTCATCCTGAAGAAGATATGGGTGTGCGTGTTGCACAATCACTGAGCTACCCGATGGTGAGTCGCTATATGGTGTTGGAAGACGACCACTACTTAGTGAAAGTTGAGATTAAAGAGTCTCAGCAAGGGACACGTTTAAATCAAATGATGGACCATGTACCTGAAGTCAAAACAATTTTGCATAAACGCGGAACAGATATTCAATATAGTCTAGACCCAAATTTGATTTTACAAACTGGCGATATTCTTGTCATTGAAGGTCTGATTGAGCCCCTACGCAGACTCGCCAAATACTTCAAGATCAGCAATTAAATTCCATTAACTTAATTGATCTTCCACGCTTCAAGTATAGATTGAATAGCTAAAATGAAATTACACAATAAAAAGCAAAATACCATTAACCTCAGTCCACCTAGCATATTAGCGCTAGGCTTCTTAGGTTTGATTATATTAGGTACGCTTTTACTCAAACTACCCATTTCACATCATGGTGATTTGTCTTGGTTAAATGCCCTGTTCACCTCAACATCAGCTGTCACCATTACCGGATTATCTGTCGTTAATGTCGGAGAAGCATATACGGTATTCGGTAAAATTGTGATTATGGGACTACTGCAATGTGGCGGGCTCGGCTTTATGAGTTTTGCCATTTTAGCAGCAATGAGTTTGTCTCCTAAAATGGGCCTCAAACAGCAAATTATGGCGCAGGAAACAATTGGACAAACCAGTCTCACCAAAGTTTCGATGACTATTAAAGGTGTATTTCTCTATTCTTTATTTTTTGAGCTGATCGGCACTGTCATTTTAACCATTGCTTGGATGCAAGAATATAACTTCAACCAGGCCCTATTTTATGCAGCCTTTTATAGTGTTTCCGCCTTTAACAATGGTGGCTTTTCACTGTTCCCCAATAGCTTAATGAGCTTCGCAGATCGCTATTTCATTACTTTTACCATTAGTATGCTATATATCATTGGTGGGATCGGTTTCTTGGTTCTCATGGATATTAAGCGTAATAAAAGTTGGAAAAAGCTTACAACCAATAGCAAGTTAATACTTTCTACCATAGCGGGACTGAATGTGGTTGCATTTGTCGTGATTTGGGCTTTAGAAGCAACAAATCCTGCGACGCTTGCCAACATGTCAATTGGCGATCAAGCGCTAAACGCATGGTTCCATGCCACAGTTCCTCGTTCTTCTGGCTTTAACAGCTTACCTATGCAAAGCATGACGGATGCATCATCCTTAGTAACGATGTTATTAATGTTTATTGGCGGTGGTTCTCTAAGTACCGCTGGTGGTATTAAAGTCGGTACTTTCATTATTGTGGTCTTGAGTGTAATTAGTTTTTTAAGACGTGAAGATGAACTGCGTGTGTTTAATCACTCTATTTCTGAAAAAACTACATTTAAAGCCCTTGCAGTGATTTTTATTACCGTCACTTTAATCTTCTTTGGCCTATTTAGCCTATTGTTACTTGAGCCTAAACACCATTTCTTAGATTTGTTATTTGAAGCAGTTTCCGCTGCATGTACCGTAGGTTTGTCACGAGGCATAACCAGCGAATTACAACCAGCAAGCTTAGTAGCGCTCATGTTATTGATGTTTGCTGGACGACTCGGCCCCCTAACTTTGGCCTACTTAATTGCTACTCCGAAAAAAAGTCGCCTTAAACACCCACCTTCGGAAATACAAATTGGCTAATAGCCAAAATCACAACTAAATAGCACAAAAAAACCACGCCAAAGCGTGGTTTTTTTAATTCAACGTTTTAGAACCAATTCAGCAGAGAAACACCTAGCCCTACATAGGTTGCACGGTGATTATAATCAATCAAACTTTCTCCATAACCATCAAATACTTGGAATTGACCACGTAGCTTACCGTTAATTGGGAATGACCAATCGAACTGTACCGCTCCATGAGAATCATCTCCACCCTTTAAAGAATGGCGCAGCATCAAGCTAAAATCATGATTATTTTTGCGATAGAACGCTGTTAAATCTCCACGTCCCATATAGTCTTTAATATCTGGGTTATTATCGTCCTTAGCATCTTCTTCTAAGCGATACCATGGACGCAGCATTAAAGCAAAGTTATCACGCTCGAAACCTAGGTTCAGCATGACGCGGTTCCAACTACGTGAAAGTGGGTCAGAACGACCATTAGACTGATGGTTGAAAGTTACACCCAGCATACGCCAATTTAAACCCAGCAATTCATAGTTCGTACGGAATACTAAGCTTGCTTCAGGCTCGTAATTGGTTTCACGAAATGGACGTGATTCGTCCTCATTATAAACCTGCCAACGTGATGACTGCGTATAGCCCAACCAAACATCACCATTATTTCCAAATAAGTTTTCAACCGCTTTGGTCTTAAGAGACAATTGGAATTTCGCTTCCATCGACTTCAGGTTTTGTTCCTGATCGGCATTGACAGTATTGTTTTCATTTGGGCTCGATGGACGTTCATTTTTTTCTGAAGTCCAATAACCTGGCATTAAATACACAGGTTGATAACCACGAATATTCCACGTCCCCAATTTACTTTCTTGTGACAGCTCCCAACGACTGTCCAATAAAGACAAATTCGGATTTAAGCTTGGTGCCTCAACTGCGAATAAGCGATCTGAAAAAGCATGAGAAACTTTTTCTTTTAAGCTTAAAGGCTCAGTTGGCTCTGGCTTAATTTCTTGCGCAGCCTGACGCTCAGAAACATGCGTTGGTTTAACTTCTTCAGGAATCTTAAACAACGCGTCATAACATGACAAACGCTCAGCATTCGATTCAAGTGCAACGCAAGCTTCTGGCGTGGCAGGATTAGCTGTTACTTCACCATTAAGTGCATAAGCACTGCTGACATACATCGAACTGAGCGCAATTAGGCTCAGTTGCAATGTAGTACGCTCAAGAGATTTGAACGCCATATCTACCCCTTATTGTTTTAATTTACTTGTTTGATATCAAAGCCTAGCTCAACCAATGCTTCACGTTTTGCCACAGGCGCAACGACTGATTTAGTCGGTTTTTGTTCAAGCAGATACTTAACAGCAACGCGTTTTAAGTCGTCCAAAGTTACATTTAACAGGCGTTCACGTAACATTTGACGGAATGCTGGCGTACGCTTATGTAACAATGCATAACATGCAGTAATCGCTTCACCTGCTGGCGAACCCGGTTTATCCATGCTCGCAATCAAACCTAAAATCGCTTCTTCTAATTGATGCGGTTGTTGCTCAGCATTCAGTAACCACTGCACACTCGCTTCAAAATCATTAAAAGTTTCTGCTAAGCGCGGGTCACGGTAGCTATAAAAACGGAATGAACATGCATTGCCATCGTAGCTCGCCCCACCACCATAAGCGCCACCTTTTTCACGAATAGCACTGTGTAAGAAGCCATTACGCAAATAAGCCGCAAGAATCATCAGTGGCGCAGAATCTGGATGTGACACTTCAACCGCAGCATATGCTGAAGCACAGAATTGAACATTGGCTTGAATTAACCATGCTTCGTCATTGCTGCTATTGGCAAAATCAACCTGTGTAAGTTCATGCTGAATATTTTCAATCGCAACTTTATCCCAAACGGTTTGCACTTCTTCAACCAAACGGTCTGATTGATGCTCTTCACATACCAACAAGAATTGTTTAGGGGCTTTTAGCAAACGGTTATGAATCAGTTGTAGCTCTTCAATTAAAGCGTTGTAAGCCGTTTCATCTTTTTCAATATTCGCAACTAGATCAGATAACCAGTTCAATGCGCCTAAGCCAGTATTGTGATAATCACGTAAAGCAAGTGCACTGTGCTGACGGCTAGCCACTTGCATGGCATAGCTGTGTCCCGAACCAGAAACACGAGACTGCCAGCGTGCTTTACGTTGTTGCAACAATTCAACAATACGGTTCTTTTCATCAAAGCGCAGTTGTTCAAAGGCTAATTTTAATAAACGAATCGCTTCAAGATTATTGACCAGTGATTTAGTAGTTAGTGTTAACCAAGCACTGATTTGACCTTTATCATCAGTTTTTGAACGCAATGATGCGCCCATACCTAAACCACCGCTTACAGCAGTTTGTAATTGTTGCAGCTCTAAATAACCATATTCGCCTGCACCCACTTCACCCATCAAAATAGACAGTAAGTTGAAGTATGGCGATTGTACGACTTCATCAGGTATTTGAATCAATACTTGTTGGTAGTAAATACCATTCGTACCAGCATGATAAAGATTTAAAGGCGTATCTAAGCCATTACTGATAATTTCACGGAGTTGACCTTGCACAATTTGTAATTGTGCAGGAATATCTTCTAAGCCTACTTTTGGCAACAAGTTCAAATCATCTGGGGTATCTTGACGCACATTCAGCGCTTCAGTTTGCGCAATGATTTCAGCTTTCTGCTCTTCAGTCAGTTGAGCGCCAATTTCAGCTAAACGTGCTTTTTCAGCAGCTGCTTCAACGGCGTTTTTCTCTGCATCTGGAACTAAAGTCAGTTGTACGCGATGTGGATTATCTAGCAAGTATTCTTGAATTAGGTTTGAAAGCCACATTGGGTCTTTCAACTCTTCTTTGACTTGTTCAATGGCAGTATCCACATCCCAAACATCAATTGGGTCTGAATGGTGAATTGCACTACTCAAGCCATTTAAAATCAAGCTTAAACCATATGGCATACCATCGCCATTGATCTCACGTTGATGCAATTCAATCTGATGCAAAATCGCTTCAACCAGTGCAGCATCTACAGGCTTCGATGCAACATCTTCAAGTACTTTGAATACGCCATTTTTAAACTCTTCAGCATGCTCAGGATTTGAACCTTGAACTGCACAGAAGAAAGTCATTTCAAAGTTTGAATCATCCACACCCATGAATGGGCCTGTTGATTGTGCATAACCACAGGTTTCTAGGTAATGGCGCAGCGGTGATGCTGAGTCTTCCAACAATACACCTTCAACCAAACGCATTCCTAAACGCAATTTGATATTGCTCACTTCAGGCAATAACCATGAAAGAACATGATAAGTCTTGTCTTTCAGGTCTTCTGCATCCACTGCATAGGTCTCAGTCACAGTGACAGGTGCTGCTAAACGACGCTCTGGTTTAGAGTGCAGCGTTTCCCCTTGTTCAAACTTAAACAAGGCTAAAGTTTGAAATTGTTCTTGCAAGTTATAAGCAGGCTCATTACCAAAGGTCATGAACACCGCATTACTTGGGTGATAATGTGATTTGTAGAAGGAAACCAGTTCTTCATAGCTTAAATCTGGAATGTCTTTCGGATCACCACCAGAGTTGTAATGATAGGTCGTTTCTGGGAATAAATGATGTGCAAGTTGATGATAAAGTTGATCTGAAGGTGAACTCATTGCACCTTTCATTTCATTAAAGACCACGCCTTTATAAACTGGCTCACCATTTTCTAGCTCAATACGAATGCCTTCTTGCGCAAAATCCAAAGGATTCAAATTCGCAGCAAAAGCCGCATCCATATAGACTTCAAGCAAATTTTGGAAATCTTTTTTGTTTTGCGTTGCAAATGGATAAGCTGTCCAATCTGCCGCAGTAAATGCGTTCATAAAGGTATTTAATGAACGACGAATCATCAAGAAAAACGGATCACGTACAGGAAATTTTTCAGAACCGCATAATGCTGTATGTTCAAGAATGTGCGCTTCGCCTTTCGAGTCCATCGGCTGAGTACGAAACGCTACTAAGAATACATTTTCGTCATGATTGGTGGCTAAGTGATAATGCACTGCACCAGTAACTTTATGTTTATATTCAGAGACTAAAATGTCTAAGGCTTCAACATGGTGTTGACGTATCAACTGAAACGCGGGATGAACAGTTTGAGAAATGGTTTCAGTGACATCTACAGTCATGTGTGCTCCTAATCTATTACTTTATAAGATACGGCAAAGTATACCTTAAAAAATCCGATCAGGATTCAATGAAACGATATTTCCAACCGTTTTAATCTACTTAAAGCCATAGACCTATCCAATCATGTTCTATGTCTAACCTATCAACTATTATTGTGATAGAAAGGCGCTACTGAATGGATTTGTTTTGATACTTATCTTGACATGTTGACCAATAAATACAGATCAAAATTGCAATCAGCAACACAAAGGAAGCAGCAAATCGACTTAAATCCAAACCACCTGAACTTAGCGGCTTATCCAAAAAGTCGCCAACCACAGCGCCTAATGGGCGCGTTAAAACAAAGGTAGTCCAGAACAGTAAAGTCCGTGATACAGAACTAAAGTAATACAGCAATGCCATTAACACGATGAGACTGGAAAATAACACCATGCCACCGATATACCCCAAACCTGCACTATCAGAAGCCCAATCTCCTAAAGCCGTACCCAAGGTTTGGGAAAAGGTAATGGTCAGCCAATAAAAAATCTCTGCCCGTGGCTGATTGACACTATGCGGATTAATTGTGCCTTCAACTTTGTACCAACTGAATAAAGAAACCAGTACCAGCCCAATTAAAATTAAAGTTCCGCCTAAATAGCCAATACCTAAGGAACGATCAACAAAATCTGCCAAGGTCGTCCCTACTGTGGTACTGGCAATAATGGTTGCCCAATACAGATATGACTTATAACTTTTGGCTTGTATCTGAAAATATAGTAATACTATAAATATCGCTGCGAAAATAAAGGTACTGACCAAATATCCCAAATTCATGGACATTGAAAGTGCATCACCACCGGTTTCACCAAAAGTGGTCGCAAAAATCTTCGTGATCCAAAACAAAGCGGTAATGGCAGGAACTTTGATTAAATGCTGCCGAAGCTCAGTTGTATCCATACCTTATTTCTCTATAAATATTTATCCTTATCATTGACTGCAAAACTTAGGGTCTGTTGACATTTCATAATGGTAGCCAAATAAAGATACAAGCTAAGGCAACAGAATTTTCATAGCTTTGCTTTAGCTTGTCATAGCGTGTGGCAATTCCTCTAAATTGCTTTAATCTAGCA
>NZ_VOYM01000056.1:0-25499 GCF_013420285.1 Acinetobacter sp. YH01019 | reverse complement strand
GCAGTTCTTTATTTTCGCGTTCCAGTTGTTTGATACGTTCTTGGTCTGAAAGCTGCTGTACTTTAACTGGATTTTGTTTATCTAAATATTTTTGATACCAAACACGTAGTGTTTCAGGAGTACAACCTATCTTGGGAGCAATAGCGGTGATCGCAGCCCAATTCGATGGATAATCTTTTTCAGATTCAATTAGTAATTGAACCGCTCTTTCTCTAATTTCGGGGGTATAGTTTGGTTTTTTCATCGGAATAGTCTCTCAGAATATTGACTCTCCGACAAACCCGGTACGGTTCACATCCCATGAGGTGCACTATGAATGTTATCTTTATCCATGGCATGAATCAGCAACAGCAGACAGCCGCATCGTTACAACAACATTGGCTAGACATTTTAGAACAAGGTTTAATTCAAGCGCATCAGCAGGCAGCATTTCCATACTTCAAAAAAATGCTCACATGCCTTTTTATGGAGACTTACTCACGCGCTATCATTTAGAAAACACATTAAATGCAAGTACGCTTATGCCTCAGGTCTGGTCTCATTTGCCCTTTTTCCATCCTACGCACCCACTAAAACAAACCAAGATAATTAACAATAATGAAAATATTAAAAAGAGCATTTTCTACTCAAAAATCTTTGATGCTTTAAAATTTAGCCCGACCTTAAAAACTTTCTCAGCCCAAAGCAAAGACTTAGTACTGCATGATTTTTCATTTGTGCTGAATTACTTTCCCAAACTTCATGCGAGCTTACTGCACAAATTTTTAGTTGAAACATATTTATATTTATCCAACCCACATTTTATTCATGCGGTGCATACACGTATCCATGAGCAATTACACAATCATAAAACATCAGTGATTGTGGCTCATTCCCTAGGTTCGGTCATTGCATATCATTTTTTACTGCTTCATCCTGAACTTAAAATTCAACGTTTTATAAGTTTAGGCTCACCTTTAGCTTTTCGCGTGATCCAAACGTATTTTCCACAGCCGCTTCAACATCCTGATGCAATTTTAGGCGATTGGATAAATTTTTATTCACATGATGATTTTCTCAGCAGCTTCCCACTCATAAAACCAACTTTTGATTTTAAACCCGCAATTATCAACCATCAAATTCGGACAGATATTCATCATCCACATGATATTCAAAATTATTTACAACATCCTGAAGTGATCCAAGCACTCTTAGATACGATTAAAAATTCAGCATAAAATCTGTATTTTTCAAACAAATTTATCAAATTGTTTTAAATTTATGCACTCAACACGGAAAAGCTAAATTATTTGTGGAAAAGCGTTTGACACCCCCTGATTTTCAACCTAATATACGCCCACCTCTGAAACGTCCCTATCGTCTAGAGGCCTAGGACATCGCCCTTTCACGGCGGTAACCGGGGTTCGAATCCCCGTAGGGACGCCAATTTTCAGAAGTAGATTTTTTAAGTCCCTATCGTCTAGAGGCCTAGGACATCGCCCTTTCACGGCGGTAACCGGGGTTCGAATCCCCGTAGGGACGCCATTACTTCAAACTTAAAGTAACGGTTTAAAATTTATTTTCTGTACTGTCCCTATCGTCTAGAGGCCTAGGACATCGCCCTTTCACGGCGGTAACCGGGGTTCGAATCCCCGTAGGGACGCCATATTTAAGATGGCAACATCTGATAAAAAAGCCCAAGCATTTAAGACTTGGGCTTTTTTATGGCTTTAATTGCTAAAAACTTGCTGTAAATATTTCGACTCATAAATGGCTTTGGGCGCAATCACTGTTTCATTCAATGGAACTTGTTGTCCATAACGCTGCTGCATCAGTTTTTGTACTGAAGCTTGTTTTAAATCAAATTGTTTTAAATGTTGTAGCGGTGCAAGTTGTATTCCCAAAGCATCATCATACGCTTTCCAAATAATTTCAGAACAATAGATGGCTCGGTTTGACCATTCAAAATAAATATCATACGGTCGCCCCAGATACTGCTCAGCATTCTTCACTAACTTTTGTTTTTGCTGAGTGTTTAAAGAAGATTTCATTCTTTTCACCACATAATGCCCTTTTACACCACGCGCAATCCATTTATTTAGTGGTGTATATTGCACAGGTTGTATCGCCTCCAAGGCCCAAGTTTTTCCATCTTTATTCACAATCATCCCCATATGACTATAGGGTGAATGAGTCGCTTGCTGAATGACTAAACTTTGCTGCGATTTAGAAATATGAAAAATAATATCCCCAGTTTGAAACTGAGGATGTGCAAATAAAAGCGAACTAAACGTGGAAAGGACAAATAATAGAAAAAATCTGATTGGCATTCTGTTTTTATCATCATGGCTTAAAATGGAATGATCACCCCAACTCAAGTTGTGATCATTCCTAAATTAACATCTGTAGGCAAATCTTAAAATGATTAAACCAGCTAAGCTGACTTACGTGAATTTACCTGCCCTTTAATGACCGCTGTTAAATTACCTTTAAGATATTTAAAGAATACTTTAAGCGGAGATAGTTTAGGATTTGGCTGTTTACCTTCACCAATCGATTTAAACTGAGCCGCATACCAAATAATTTCCATGATGGCCATTTTATCAATCATAGGAATGCCCGTTTTAATTTTGTCTACGCCATAGCGGACATCCTGCCCCGCCAATAGACGATCAGCTAAGTCTACCTCCACTGCAAATGGGCGTGCAATCCCGACAAAGTCACATGCGCCACTGTCTAATGCAGCATTCATGCCTTGGACGGTTCTAAACCCACCTGTAACCATCAATGCACACTTTACCTCTTTACGGATATTGTCCGCAAAATCGAGGAAATAAGCTTCACGAGCAATGGTACTGGCTTTACGTTTTTCTTCTTTAGCACCCGCCATCGCTGGCGCTTCATAGGAACCGCCCGAGATTTCAATCATATCAATCCCTGCGGCATCTATTGCTTTAAAGACCTCAATCACATCTGCTTCGCTAATTCCGCCGCGTTGGAAATCAGCAGAATTTAGTTTGACCGAAATGATAAAATCATCGGTCGTCGCTGCACGAACTGCTTTATAGATTTCAAGCAAAAAGCGCATGCGATTTTCATTTGAACCACCCCACTGATCTTGACGTTTATTGGTTAAAGGTGAGAGGAACTGACTAATCAAATAACCATGTGCACCATGCAGTTGAACGCCTTCAAATCCGGCTTTTTCACATAGCTGTGCTGCTGTAGCAAAACGTTGGATAATATCGAGAATTTCATCCTCACGTAATTCACGCGGTGTACCAAAAGTCGTTGCCAACATCGGACTAAATGGAACTGCCGATGGCGCTACGGTTTCTCGGTTTAATCCTTTCGGACATTGACGACCTGGATGCGACAGTTGCACCAATTGCACCATGCCATGTTTTTTACCAATATTTGCCCATTCGCTTAATTTAGCTAAGTCGCGTTCCGTTTCAGCCACCACTACACCCGGTTCATTTTTGGCACGAAAATCCACCATGACATTACCCGTAATGGCACAGCCTAAACCACCCTTCGCCCAAGCTTCATATAACCCCAAATGCAAATGATTCGGCTGCCCTGCAGTATTTGCCAAGGCTTCACTCATAGCGCCTTTGATAATGCGATTTTTAAACGTAGTATTCCGAATTTTAAAACTTTCAGCTAAATGACTCATGGCAGAATCCATCTTCAAAATTATAATTACTGAGCAATTACTCTAATTGGTATTTTTCAAAGGTCAAGGTTATTTTGACAATCTAACATGTCAAAATAACCAGTGTTAGGTTTTATTGAAATCAGGGCTTACTAAATAGTCGATTAGTACTGACTGGCTTCAATTAACTTACGTGTGTAATCGGTTTGCGGATGCGCAAACAGATCTGTAGTATTTTGAAACTCCAGCACTTGAGCATGACGTAAGACCAAGACTTTTTGGCAGAGCGCTCTGACCACTTGCAAATCATGACTGATAAATAAATAGCTGATGTTAAATTCTTGCTGTAAACGTCGCAGCAGTTTAACAATCGAACGCTGTGTGGTTCGATCCAACGCCGAAGTCGGTTCATCTAAAATCAGCAGCTTAGGTCGTAACACCAATGCGCGCGCCAAGGCAATACGTTGCCGTTGCCCACCTGAAAGTTCATGCGGATAACGCTGTTTAAACGAAATCGGCAACTCCACTTTTTCTAAAGCTTCATCAATACATTGACCAATTTCAACTGCCGATAACTGCTTTAACGCCAGACCCTCACCAATGGTTTGTTCAACATTTAAACGTGGATTCAGACTACTAAATGGATCTTGGAAGACAATTTGAAATTTACTGCGTAAAGGTCGCAATTGTTTTTCAGACAAATGATTTATGGATTGGCCTTGAAGAAAGATATCACCATCACTTTCAATTAAACGGGCAATGGCAAGGGCTAAAGCGCTTTTACCCGAACCACTCTCCCCGACAATACCAATGGATTCCCCTTCAGCCACACTTAAATCTAAAGGTTCAACCGCAACCACATAATCTTTTATTCGATTGAGCAAGCCCTGTTTAATCGGGAATTTCACCCCAACTTGTTTCAACTGTAAAACGGTCTGTGCTGAATGCGTCTGAATCACTTCACCAAAATCATGGTCCAATAAACTACGCGTATACGCTTGTTTCGGTTGCTGAAAAATATCCTGTACTGAACCCTGTTCTTCGACAATGCCTTGATTCATGACAATCACCTGATCGGCATAGCGTTTGACTAAGTTTAGATCGTGGCTAATCAGAATTATCGCCATGTTGCGCTGCTGCTGTAAGGATTTAAGCAGGTTTAAAATTTGCGCCTGCAAAGTCACATCCAAAGCGGTGGTCGGTTCATCAGCAATTAATATCTCGGGATCAAGTGCCAATGCCATCGCAATCATCACCCGTTGACGCTGCCCACCTGAAAGTTCGTGTGGATATCGACGCAATTTTTCTTCAGGCTCAGGAATACCGACATCTGTTAATAATTCGATGACTCGTTGTCGCGTTTTAGCTCTAGACCACCCTTGCAACAGCAAAGTTTCACCAATGATTTTTTCCACTCGATGCAAGGGATTCAGCGCGGTCATCGGCTCCTGAAAAATCATGGCAATCTTTTGCCCCCGAATCTTGCGATGCTGTGCACTACTCAGACCAAGCAATGCTTGACCCTCAAATTGCACATTGCCTTGAATACTTAAATTGCGCGGCAGCAAGCCTAAAATAGCGAGGCTGCTGATGGATTTCCCGGAACCACTTTCCCCGACAATCGCTAGCGTTTCACCGGCATGCAAACGAAAGTTCAGATCTTGCACCAAAACCTGCTGCTGATGTGCAATGTTTAAATGCTCAACACAGAGTACTTCTTGATATGCATCATTCTTATTATTGGCGTCTTGGATCGAATGCATCTCGAGTCACCTCCCCAACATAAATCAATAAAGACAGCACGATGGTTAAAGTAAAGAAACCCGATAAAGCTAGCCAAGGCGCATTCAAGTTATTTCTACCTTGAAGTAATAATTCACCTAAAGATGCCGCATCTGGCGGTAAGCCATATCCCAAGAAATCCAAAGCAGTCAGTGCAGTAATATTTGCAGTTAACATAAATGGTAATTGAGACAAACTGGAACTCATGGCATTTGGTAAAATATGCCTGAACATGATGGTGCGATCGGTCACCCCCAAACTGCGGGCTGCACGGACATAATCAAAATTTCGCGCACGCAAAAATTCCGCACGCACCAATCCCACCAAGGTCGGCCAGCCAAAAAGCAGCATAATCACAAAAAGCCAATATACGCTTGGAGTAAACATGCTGACCAAAATCATCACCATGAACAACATCGGCAAACCGCCCCAGACTTCCAATATGCGCTGTCCAATCAGATCCACCCAACCGCCGTAATAGCCTTGCACAGCACCGACCATGATGCCCAATAGAGCTGAGGCCATTGTCAATGTAAAACCAAATAATAAAGACACCCGTAAACCATAAAGAATACGCGCCAACACATCGCGTCCTTGGTCATCCGTACCCAACCAGTTTTGTGCAGTCGGTGCAGATGGCACAGGTACTGCCAATTCTAAATTTGGGGTTTGGTAGGAAAATTTAATCAGCGGCCAGACCGCCCAACCTTTATCGTTAATCAGCTGTTGAACGACTGGATCTTTATAATCTGCTTCGGTTTCAAACACTCCACCAAACGTGGTTTCTGGATAGGTCTTGAGAACCGGCATATAGAGGGATTGATCGTACTTGACTAACAAAGGCTTATCATTAGCAATCAATTCTGCTGCCAAGGACAAAACAAAAATCAGGGCAAAAACAATAAAGCAGCCAAACCCAAGTTTATTTTCTTTAAATCGTTGTAAACGTGCTTGCATAATTGGAGACATTATTTTGCCCCCTGTGAATCAAAGTTAATACGCGGATCAATAATTTGATACATCACATCACTGATTAAACGCAGGATCAGCCCCATTAACGTAAAGATGAATAATGTGCCAAAAATAACAGGATAATCACGTTGTACAATTGCTTCAAAGCCCAATAAACCCAAACCATCTAAGTTAAAAATAATCTCAATAAACAGGTTACCAACAAAGAAAATGCCAATCAGCGCTTCAGGTAAGCCAGCAATCACAATCAACATGGCATTGCGAAATACATGCCCATACAACACTCTTGATTCGGTTAAGCCTTTAGATCGCGCCGCCAAGACATATTGTTTATTCAATTCGTCCATAAAAGAATATTTGGTCAGATAGGTTAAACTCGCAAAACTACCAATCACCATGGCAAATAAAGGCAACGCCATATGCCAAAAATAATCCACAATTTTGCCCAACACACTCAGTTCGGCAAAGTTTTCAGAAACTAAGCCTTGTAACGGGAACCATTGAAAATAAGAACCACCGGCAAAAAATACAATGAGCAAAATCGCAAAAGCAAACGCCGGAATGGCATAACCAATCGCCAATAAAATAGAGGTGCTTTTATCAAACAACATGCCATGTTGACGAGCTTTTTTAATCCCTAATGGTATGGAAACCAAATAAATCAGCAATGTACTCCACAACCCCAAAGACAAGGACACCGGCAATTTTTCCCAAAGCAATTGTGTCACCGCCTTATCTTTAAAATAACTGGTACCAAAATCGAGGGTTAAATAGCTTTTCAACATTAACCAAAAACGCTCCAATAACGGTTTATCAAAACCATATTGCGCTTCAATTTTTGCGACCATTTCTTCACTTAAGCCTTTGGCACCTTGATATTTGATGCTAGACGTTGCCGTTTCGCCACCGCTCGTTGTCCCAATACCCTGAAAAGCTTCGGCTTGCTGAATTGCTTGCTCAACTGGCCCACCCGGAGCAATCTGAATTACCACAAAGTTAATCAATAAAATGAAAAACAACGTCGGAATAATCAGGAGCAAACGCTTTAATATATATGTGCCCATGTTTAAGATGACTTTCCTTGTAATTCAGTTGTTGTTATTGTTGACGCAAATATTGCGTAACTTTTTTTGCTTCAACTGCATTGCTCCACCAGTAATCAATACCCGTGGACAACTTTGGTTTTATATTTGGTTGTTGATACATGTTCCAATAGGCAAACCAATTTTCCCCTTTTCCATAAGTTGGAATTTGGTAATAACCTGCCCGTAAAAGCCGATCTAGTACCCGAGTACGAACAATAAGTTGATCACGATTCGGCGCATCAATCACTTGTTGAATCACGTTATCAATCACAGCACTTTTAATGCCTGCATAATTATAATTTCCAACCTGATCAGCGGCTTCACTCCCCCAAAATTGTGCTTGTTCACTAGATGGAATCAGGGATTGTGGCATTTCATCAATAATCATATCGAAATCAGAGTGACGTAATCTTTCTGTATATTGCGCATCATCTACTTTACGGATATTGACTGTAATCCCCAATCGTTTCAAATTTCGAATATAGGGTAAGATTATCCTTTGCATTTCACTTTGGTGGATTAAAAACTCAAAATGTACTGGTCGTAAATTTTGATCAACAAGCACACCATTGTGATACCGATAACCTGAGTTTAATAATAGCTGACGTGCAGTCAGTAGATTGCTACGATTAAAACCACTCGCATCTGACACAGGATATTTCCAATTGGCCAATACGCCTTTACGCTCTAAAGGACTCATTTCATTTAATAATGGTTTTAAAACTTCCATTTCTGCAGTCGTTGGCAAACCTTTGGCTTCCAATACGCTATTTGAAAAATAACTCTGTAAGCGCTGATATTGTCCATAAAACAAGGCTTTATTTTGCCACTCAAAATCGTAGGCATAGGTTAATGCTTGACGAAAGCGAATATCCTGAAATGGCATTCGGCGCGTATTAAATACCATGCTTTTTGTGGGTATTGGTCGCTCATGTGCGATACGTTTTTGTACCACCAAACCCGCTTTAACGGCTGGAAATTGGTAATCACTTACCCATTTTCGTGCTATTTTTTCTTCATATAAACTTGATTGCCCAGCTTTAAATCCTTCAAAAGCAATATCTGCGCTTCGATAATAAGTAAACTTGAGAATATCAAAATTATATCGGCCTCTATTCACCGGAAGCTCTTTTGCCCAATACTTCAAGTTTCGTTTATAACTAATACTGCGTCCAGAATTAATCTGATGAATCAAATAAGGGCCAGAACCTAAAATAGGTTGCATGGTTATTTGAGTAAAATCCTTTTTTGCCCAATCCATTTTTGAATAAATTGGCATCTGTGCTAATATCAGTGGCATATCAGAATTATTGCCTGATTTAAATGTCATTTTGACCTGATATTTTGACAACACTTCAGTTTTATCCAAATCTGCTAGATACATTTGTAGTCCAGGATTAGATTTCGTTTGATAAGTGTCAAAACTAAATTTCACATCTTCAGCAGTCAGTTCCGAGCCATCACTAAAACGTGCCTTAGGATTAAGATGAAAAACTGCAAAGTTAGTATGCTCAGGGTCAAAAGTAATTTTTTCAGCAATTAATGGATATAACACGCCGGGTTCATCTAAAGATGAACTCATCAGGGTATCAAATAAATAATTTACACCTTCGACTGAGCTTCCTTTGCCATTCATGCTATTTAAATTATCAAAACCACCTATAACTGATGTAGTTAAATAACCTCCTTTTGCAGCATAAACATTGGCATAAGGCATTGCTGATAGTTGGCTATATTTAGGCTGACTATGTATCGCAAGAAAAGGCGTGGTCTGCAATGCAGCCCACGCCCCTTGTGTTACTAAAGTTAAACTAGATACTGCTAACCAGATTGAAGTTGAAGCATATGACATTCAACTTAACTCCTGTTTAGTACGACTCAGTTCGGCACCTTAATTACATCACCAATTCTTAGTTGAGCCGATGGTTTCAGGTCATTCATTTCAGCTAAAGCCGAGCTCTCCATACCGTAACGACTCGCTAAACCAATTAAAGTATCACCACGTTTAATACGATATTCCGAAATTGTTTTAGGAACTTGTATGCTCTGCCCAACTCGTAAACCTGCGCGAGGGCTCAAATTATTCAATTCCGCCAAATCAGAAACGCTAACGCCTACACGATTCGCAATCGAATTTAGGGATTCACCAGATTTCACACTGTAGCTTTCCGTATTATTCGATTTAACTGAATTTGTCGAAGTTTTAACTGCTGACTTTTTAGTGTCTAAAGTTTTATTGCTAAGGTCAGATGGGATCTCACCATCAATTTTAAGTTTTTGACCAACTCGTATAGCACTATTGGTACTGAGTCCATTCAAGGCTGCCAAATAACTTAATTGAAGTTTATATTTATTCGCGATTTGACCTAAGCTTTCACCGGATTTAACTACATGTGTGTCGCTCATTTCATTTGATACACGACTCACAGCCTTAGACTCATTTTTAGATTCAACTTTTGTTGACTCATCACCGGTGAGTTTTAACTTTTGTCCAACGCGAAGCCCAGAACTGCGTTCAATACCATTGATATTAGCAACATAATCCATGCCCAAATTATAACGGCTTGCAATACCTGTTAAGGTATCACCTGACTGAACAACATAGGTATCAGGTACTGAATTTCCTGCTGGCACTTTCAAACTTTGTCCAACTTGCAATCCACTATTGCTATTTAGATTATTCAGATTTGCTAATTCAGACAGACTAATTTTTGATTGTGATGCAATACTGTAAAGCGTGTCACCGCGTTGAACTTTATAAGTTTCAACTTTATAAGCAGGATCAACTTTGACATTTTCAATACGGCTAACGACTTTACTGTCTAACTTTTCAACTTTTTCATCAGTCTCAACAGTATTTACAGGCACATTGATTTTTTGACCCGCCATCAAGCTACTATTTGAAGTTAGACCCGGTGTTAAGTCGGCTAACTCCTGATTTGACAGTGCATAACGGTCTGCAATGACTTTTAGATATTCACCACGTTTTACCACATAAGACTTGGTCTGAATTTTTTGCACTTTTTCAGCCGTCTGGCTCGCTATCGCTTTTTTATCAGCCTCAAGTTTTGCTTTGGATGCAGCCGTTTCTTTCAATGAAAGTTTTTGACCGACAAATAGACCACTTGTTGTAGTTAAACCATTGTAGTCAGCAAGTTGCTTAGTTGTTAATCCAAACTGGCTCGCAACTGCGGTTAGACTGTCATTGGCTTTAACCACATATTGATCTGGCGTTGTTTTCGCTTTCGATTCTTCATTATTTTGTACAATCGGCTTAGCATCGTACAAATAAATTGTTGTCCCTACATATAAAGTTGAATCTGGGGAAATTTGGTTCCACTGTGCAATATCACGCCAGTTGACACCATTTTTCATCGCAATCAATGCCAACGTATCACCCGACAAAACCGTATAAGTACTACGTTTACCTTTCGGTGGTACCACCACGATTTCTGAATCCGTACGGATCACATTTTTGCCTTGGTTACGTTTAGCCTCTTCAGAATCTAAGCTGGTATTTTCAGCGACACTTTTCGGATAAGAAAAGCCTTTTGTTAACTCTTTACCTTGCTGCTCTGCAACAGACTGGCTGGTCTGAATTGCAGTCAGCTTAATCTTGCCATCGTATGGATCGACAATTTCAGTACCTTTAGGTGCAAGGGCTTTAATTTCTTCTACAACTTCTTCTTGTTCTGCTTTGGTTGCAACCGGTTTTAAGACTTCATCAACTGTTTTATTTTCACCATCCGCCTTAATCGCTGCCATGATTTGTTCACGTTCATTAGCAGATAATGGCGGCTCGACAGAAACAGGTTTCACTTGTGTACTTGGTGAAACTGCAACAGGAATACGCGGCGCACTAGGAATATCCGTATTTGAAGCGAAAGCAGCCAATGCAGAAGAACCCACAGGCGTTTTCACTTTTACTTGACTTGCTGTAGATGTAACTGTCGTTGTCGCAGGTGTAGTAACTGTTTTAGCTGGTGGTGTTACGACAGCTGCAACTGATGGCTGATTTTTTAAAGGTGGCGGCGTAACTTTCGCAGGTTGAATCGTTTTGGTATTTAACTCAGGCGGCGTCACACGTGAAGGCGTAATTTCAACATTATTTTTCGGTAAGTTTGAATTACTTGCCCAATAACCTGAAGATCCACCTACCTGTAATTTTTTCAAACGCGCATCAACAGAAGGACTCACATCTGCTGGAATCAAAATACGCATTGGACTGCTGCTATCAATCACATCACCGCGATGACCGGGGTTTAATGAATACAATTCAGCACGACTCAAACCTGTAATTGATGCAATTTCATTTAGATTGGCAGGACCAACTGCAACTTCACGGAAATGCGGACGGTTTGCAATTGGCGGTAAACTTACACCATATGCACCCGGGTTTTTAATTATTTGCGCAACAGCTAAGAAACGTGGCACATAATTCATGGTTTCTTGCGGTAATTTTAACGACCAATAATCGGTTGGTAGGCCTGCTGCGCGGTTGCGGTTAATGGCTTGTTGAATCCGACCAGGCCCTGCGTTATAAGAAGCCAATGCCAATTCCCAAGAACCAAATTGGTTATGTAATGCACCCAAAAACTCATAAGCAGCACGTGTTGATTCAACTACATCACGACGACCGTCATATAAAGAAGTTTGTTTTAAACCGTAGATACGACCTGTACTAGGGATGAACTGCCATAAACCTGCTGCTGCTGCACTACTGGTTGCTGCTGGATCATAAGAACTTTCAATCACAGGGAGCAAAGCCAATTCTGTCGGCAAACCACGACGCTCTGCTTCTTTTACGGTGTGATATAAATAACGCGATGCACGTGCACTTAAACGATCGATATAAGGTTGACGCGAAATAAACCAACCTCGTTGCGCTTCAATACGGCTATCCCAATGGTTTAAATCCATCTTGAAACCAACCGTCATACGCTTCCAAACATCACCATGTTTTAGAACCAATAAACGATCGCCTTCTACTGCACGCATATCTGTTGCAGACAGTAAATCTTCTAGCGAGTCTAAACTGTTGGCATCAAGAAAATTAGAACCCGCCTGCTTCGAGCCCGCTTTTTGAGTTGTTGTTTGCGACGATGCACAGCCCGTGAGACCCAGTGCTGCAAGTGCCGAACCTAACACTGTAAATTTAAATAGTTGAGGTAAAGTAGGCTGCCATTCAGTCGCAGTTGATTTATACATAAAAAAATCCAGACAACTCGTATAAAATTTATTTTTTAGATATGCCATTGTAGTGAAGCAGGCTTCAGATACAAGGCGTTAATTTAACGCTATTTCAGTATAAATGTTACAAGAAATTAAAAAAAACGCGCGATATGGCTTTATCAGCCGCATTTGCGATATACAATATACAACTCAGATTGATAATTTTTGTCCGGATTTGATTTATGTCTCAAACAATCACGCTTTATGTTGATGGTGCATGTCGCGGCAACCCTGGTTTGGGTGGCTGGGGAGCTTATATCATCCGTGAATCCGGCGAAGAGAAAATCTGTGGTGGTGAAGAAAATACCACCAATAACCGCATGGAACTGACTGCTGCCATAGAAGGCATTAAGCATTGTTCAGCCGATGATAAGTTAATTATTTGGACTGACTCCAACTATGTGAAACAAGGCATCACTGAATGGATTCATGGTTGGAAAAAGAAAAATTGGAAAGATGTTAAGAATCCTGACCTTTGGAAACTCCTTGATGCTGCATGTCAGGGTCGTGATATTGAGTGGAACTGGATCAAAGGTCATGCGGGACATCCTGGCAATGAAATGGCCGATCAATTGGCCAATCTTGGTGCCGACAAAACTTTAGAAGCACTCAAGCAAGCCCCAGCTACTGTAGCTGAAGCCCCTAAAAAAAAAGCTGAATTAGACTGGTTGCTCAATGATCCATTTGGACTTGAGTTTGCTGGTGATGAAGACGATGAAGAACCACCGGAAGATACATCTACAGTTACAGCCGAAGTCATTCATGATGATACAACTGAAATTCCTGTCATCGTATCAAATACAGCTGTAACAGATACCGATGTTGCCGTTGAAAAAGTATTCAGCCCAGAAACGAAAAATAAAAAAGCAGATCATTTAAAACAGAGTGCCGATTTAACAAATAAAGTGATTCATCCTAAAATCGTGATCACGCCTGCGACTGTTGATGTCACAGGCCCACGTCAGCTGATTCTCGATACAGAAACGACAGGTTTCTATTTTCAAGATGGTGACCGAATTATTGAAGTCGGCGCTGTGGAAATGATTAACCGTAAATTGACGGGTAGCTCAATTCACATTTATATCAATCCGCAAAAACCCGTCGGTGAATCTGAAAATATCCATGGTATCAGCGATGACTTTCTTAAAGACCAACCCTTATATAGTGAAATTGCCGATGTGCTGTTTGATTATTTAAAAGGGGCAGAAATTATTGCGCATAATGCTACCTTCGATATGAACTTCCTCAATATGGAGTTCAAGCGTGCAGGATTTGTTGCGCTTTCGGACGTGTGTGAAGTAACTGACACCTTGGCAATGGCGAAAGCCAAACACCCTGGCCAGAAAAACTCTCTTGATGCTTTAGTGCGTCGTTATGAAATTCCACAACGTGATCGTACCTTCCATGGTGCCTTACTCGATGCTGAAATTTTATCTGATGTTTACTTAGCGATGACTGGTGGTCAGGTTTCATTTGATATGGATGCCTTGACCCACAGCCAAAATGCTGATGGTTCACAAACCCGAACTGTAGTAGAAATTGAACTTCCTGTCATTCTACCTTCAGCAGATGAACTTGAGGCACATGAGACATGGATCAAACAATATGAAGAAAAACATGGATCACCTTGCCTTTTTGCCAAATAAAAACTAAATTTCGTGTTACTTTTTGTATTTAAACAATTCATACATACGTTATAGTAAAACCATAAACATGAACCGCCTTAACCGGCGGTTTATAAACAAGATATAACATCAAGGAAAGGTGCAGATACATGTCTTACCAAACCTCTATTCATTTTGATCCAACGGCTTTGCTGATAATAAAAAATGAAGTTGATAACTCGATCAAATTAGTCGAATCAGCAGTCAGCACCCTAGTTGAAGATCAAACATTACCTTTCGGGATTGATGATGCACTGACTCAATTTGAACAGTGTGCACAAGTTTTAGCATTGGTCGATATGCCAAGTTTGGCAAAGATTGCCCAATATTCAGCAGAATTAATGCGCAAGATCATGGGGAATCCAGCGCAAATTAATACTCAAGATGTCATCGCATTGAGCGAAGGCACCACCATGCTAAAACGCTATATTGAATTTATCTGTCTGCGTGAAGTTAAAATCCCACAATTCCTGCTCGACAGCTTAAACCGCTTAGAACTTGCTTTAGGTAAGCCGGTAACAACTGAAGGTCAGCATATTGAGTCACTACTCGACTGCATTACACCTGATTTTGAATTACCTCAAGCACCTGCTTTAGAAAAATCAAAATATGTTCATCGTTTATACAAACTCACGCTGAATAAATTGATAAAGCAAGAAGAAAGCGAACTTGACCTACAAGCGATGAAATTGGTCGGTGCTTATTTAGCTGGATTATCTGAAAAGCACCCAAGTAAACAATATTGGAACTTGGTTTTTGTTGCACTCAATCAAATTGATCAACTGTTGATTACCGATGCACGTTTACGCACGCTAATCAGCATTGAACGCAACATGGCTCAATTTTTTGATGCACCAGAACGTTATAAAGCGAGTATTGCAGATCTTGCCAACGTCCTGAGCCTTTGCATCAGTCAAGAAGATGTCATATCGCATCATATTCGTGGCAAGCTCAACATTGGCGAAGATCTATTAACTGATACACAGCTACAAGTATTTAGCCGTCATTTATATGGCCCTGACTTTGACACCATGCATACCATTGGTGAGTTAGTGACGAGTGAGATGGCCCAAATTCGCAATGACATTGAGTTCAACTACCAAAACATGACACCTGAAAAGACTCAGGAACTACAAACCAAATTGAATGAGTTAGCGAACATCTTCAAAGTACTCAACCTGAATGAAGCGCATAACGATTTATCACGTCAAGCAGCTTCTCTCGGTAATACTGCAATTCTGCAAGATGAAAACTTTGCTCAGCAATTGATGAATACCATTCTTTCAGCAATGAACTCAATTGGTGTATTAGAGCGTCACCATACCTCAAGCCGCCTGCAGCTGCGTGTGAATAACATGAACATCTCGCTTGATCGCTTAGATGAAGCCCATGCTGCATTGCTGAACGAAACCAAAGTCTTAATTGATACAGCCAGCCAATCTTTGGCGCAGTACTTGAAAGATGGTGATGTAACAAATATTGCAACCACAGCGACACAAGTACGTGAAATTGGTGGTGCAATGTTGTTCTTAAATGCGGATGCTGCACAAAATGCATTAAATACCACAGCGAAATTTATTCAAGCTCGAGTTGATACAGCTACTGCAATCAATGCAGTGGAAATCAATCAAGCGCTCGATTCACTCGCAAGTGCTGACATGCTCATTGACAATTTAAAGAACAAACAACCTGTATTACACACGATGTTTAAGGTAGCATTGGACAGTAGCGAAAAACTGAAATCTGCAGCAGCCTAATGTCTAAATTGTCACTTGCCTATATCTTTAAACAACAGCAATTGTTGGTCGATGAAAACTTTCAACTTCCAGAAGTTGAGCAACTCGCAAGTGATTTAAATATAGGTACGGGTGATCAAGTGATTGCCCGTGACCTCCTCGAAGATGAGCCTATTCCTCAAGGCTTACAACTCATTCCAATACGTCAGCTTTTGCAACTCTGGAATGTCAAAGAGTTTGAACAAGCTAGTCGTGCAATTCAACTTTTAGAATGGCGTCGTAATCATAAATTTTGTAGCCATTGCGGTACAGCAACTGAAGTTCACGCGACTGAATATGCAATGGTATGCCCTGCCTGTGGCTATCACCAATATCCACGGGTCAATCCCTGCGTCATTACCGTTATTACACGTGGCAAGGACGAAATCCTCTTAGCAAAAAATGCGCGTAACGCACGGCAAATGTATGGCTTAATTGCCGGTTTTGTTGAAGTTGGCGAAACTTTAGAGGAAGCTGTACGTCGCGAAACCTTGGAAGAAGTTGGCATACAGGTTAAAAATATCCAGTACTTAGCTAGCCAACCTTGGCCTTTCCCGAGTAATTTAATGATTGCTTTTAAAGCCGAATATGCAGCTGGTGAATTACAGTTACAAGAAGAAGAAATTGCGGATGCCGCATTTTTCAAGTTTGATCATCTGCCAGAAATCCCCTTTAAAGGTAGTATTGCCCACGCCATGATTATGCATGCGATACATGGAACAGCGGTAGCTGATGATACAGAGGCTTGGCTTTAATCAAGCAGCAAAAGGTATTTACAAAAAAATAAACCGCAATAGATTTGCGGTTTATTCATACCAATAACAGCTCTCTAAACCTTCGGGCTAATTTCATCTAAAACACGCATAATTTCAGCTTTGGTTTTAAAGAAACGACTAAATAAGCTCGATACTGACCCAATCATCGTGATATGACCGACACGAGGAATTTCTATTAACTGACTGTGATTTCCCAATGCCTTTAATTGACGGTCTAAATCTTCACTATTATTTACCCCAACAATATCGTCATTCGCGGCAGTAAATAAGTAGTGTTTTACTTTGTTAGATTCAACAAAATAATACGGCATCACTTGCTGATATGGGACATCTTGATCGAAAGCCTCAGCACAAATTGGGTCACCTTTATAGTCAAAATGATAAGGCCCAGCCAAGCCGACAATGGCACGAATGTTTTCACGGATTTGTAATTGATATGGCTGAGGATGGTACAGCGCAGACATGACATTAAATGCCCCTGCTGAATGCCCCATCAACACCAAATCTTCTAGTTCGATCTGCAACTTATGCTGTGATTGCGTCAAATAGTTTAATGCTAGACTCAAATCATCAATTGATGCAGGAAAAATATGTTCTGGTGCAAGTTGATAGTTTATAACCGCAACATCAAAACCTTCTTTAGCAAAGGCTTCACCAATAAAACCATAGTCTTTTTTATCACCATGCATCCATGCGCCACCATGTACAAATACAATCAGTGGGCGCTTTTGACGTGGTTGCTCAGTACGATATAAATCCAAACGATGACGGGCTTTTAAGCCATACGCAATATTACTTTGGATGCTATAACCTTTTTTAGGTGTGAGCCGATTGAGTGCAAGACTACCAAAATCATAGATTCTAAAGTCTCGATAAAGTGATTTTGCCAGCTCCACCTTTTGTTGAAGCTGTTGTGACCAAAGCTGAAACTTGCTCGACATAGATTTTCGATACTAAATAATTGAGATTTATTGTGCGTAATTTGGATCAACTGCATCTGGGTCAATGGCAACGGGCGTTTGTACTTCAGGTTGCACATCACTAACAGTTGGTGTGGTAAAGCTCGAGTTGATACTACGCTCTTGTGGATTTGAGCTTTGTTCAACATTGTCAATTAAAGTGACAATTCGCGTTACATTACCCACTTGTTGCAAGATTTGATTTAAGTCTGTGATTTCCGCACTGTTTAAACGGCCCATCACATAAAGAACAGCATCTTCAGTATGAATGTGTACTTTGCTGTCAGATACCACAGGCGCTTTCATAATTAGCCCACGGGTATTAGCTGTTACAGCTGTATCTTGCATAATAGTGCTGTAGCTAATTTGGTTGCCCACAGTAATATAATTATGTACGGTTTTAACATCACTCATTGAACGAACATTTTCTTCAGCCAATTCTTTTAAGTGATTATCAGGCACTTGGCCTGTTAACAACACATTGCCATGAAAGCTTTCAATATTGACACGAGATTGTTTAAAACGACTATCTAATTTATATAAATTAATTTTTGCAGTACGAACAATAGATGAGTCAATAAATACTTGCCCCAAAGAGCGTGCACCACTTTCCGTTCCTACAGGTGCTGAGCCTGTACCATTTGAAATAAAACTCGCACATCCTGATAAACTCGCGACACAAAGCATCGTCATTGCAATACGCTTAACCACTCAGCACAACTCCTAAAATTTTTACACCGGTATTTTTCTATGCATTTACACAGTTTCTTTTATCAGAGATTAATCAACTCTTGATCAAAAGTAAAAGCATTTTCAATCCATTGCTGATCATACGGGTATTTTGAAAAGTCTTGCTGTAGTGTTTTTGCAAAGTGTTGATAAAAATCAAAACAAATCACATCAAAGCGACAATAATAATCATAAAAATGTGACTGTTCATTTAAAAAATGCAACGCGGTCTTCATCATTTTACGTTGTTTGTGAATCGAGATTGTTTCTATCGCTTGTGCATATTGGGTATTTGAACGCGCTTTAACTTCAATAAAAACCAAGTCTTTTTCTCGAGCTACGATCAAATCAATTTCGCCATAACGACTATGTAAATTACGTTGTACCAAGACATAATTTTGCTGCTCTGCCCATGTTAGCGCTTGCTGCTCTGCCCACTGGCCTAAGTTCATCATATCCACACCCTCAATCTAACTTTTCCTATTAAATTGAAATCGGCTCAATACCCTTTTTAGTTCGTTGATAGCAATGTGGAATACGGTGAATTTGATTGTCACTGATTTTAATTAATCCTGTCCTGCCCTGAAATTCTAAACTTTTTAATTTGGGCTCTTGTAAATATTGCTTCGCGATATGCCACGCGTCACCACCGAAAGCCATTAAACGTTGATATGGCATCGCAACAGGATTATGTTCATAAGCCCGCATTACATCTGACCACTTCGCATCATACAATGCTGGTGCATCACAAAACTTCACCCCCATTGGTACTGGTTGATCGGCCTCAATTGCATTGGCCAACGTGTAAATTTGCTTTTTAGGTAAATTATTTTGACTATTTAACCACTGATTATTACCGAGCAATAACACCCCCTGATATTTCTTTATTTTTGCAGGCAATTGATCAATAACATGTAATGGCAGAGGTGTTTGACTCATGAGCACCATTAACATCAGTTCATGCTCATCCTCTGTCCCTGGCTGCCTGAACACCATCACTTCTTTTAATTGATCTTTTTCAAAAACATTTTTTAAAGCTACAGCATCATCACGTTTGGCCAAACTATATTGCCAAACATTGGCCATTTGATTTGAAGATTCATTTAATGCAAGTACACGGACTTTCGGTTTGGCCTTGACCAAGGCTTCGACGTCTTGACGTGCAAGTGGTCCAATGACCAGTTGTGTTTTTTTATTGACGTGTTTTTTTAATAAAGCTGCTATCTGCTTTTGATCCGAATTAATAAATTTTACGTGTACTTTATAGTCGGATGAATTATATGCGCTGTTGAAACCTTGCTTAATACTGGATGCGGCTCGCGCCATAGGGCCAGATTCGGGTAGAATGACCAATACATTTGCTTGTGCTGCTGAAATTAAACTGCTTAGCAAGCAAAAAACCATTATTTTTTTCTTATTATCCAACATGGAGAAACCTATGAGTGCTCAGTTATTTGTTGTTGCGACTCCAATCGGGCACTTAGATGATATTAGTTATCGTGCAATTGATGTTTTGAAGTCGGTTAAAATTATTGCCGCTGAGGATACACGAACTTCTGCACAATTACTTAAGCATTTTGGTATCTCAACCCCCTTAACTGCATGTCATGATCACAATGAAAATAACAAGATTGATCAACTGATTGAACGTCTTGAAAATGGTGAGAATATGGCGTTAATCAGTGATGCTGGTACGCCATTAATCAGTGATCCAGGGTTTAAATTAGTCCGTGCTGCACAAGAAAAAAATATCCGTGTTATTCCAGTTCCAGGTGCATGTGCCGCAATTGCCGCACTGAGTGCTGTAGGCTTACCTAGTGACCGTTTTAGTTTTGAAGGTTTCTTACCTTCTAAACAATCACAACGTTTATTGGCACTAGAAAAACTTAAAGATGAAACTCAAACCATGATTATCTATGAAGCGCCACATCGTATTGTCGATAGCTTAAAAGATATGGTTGAGGTTTTTGGTGCGGATCGTCCTGTCGGTTTTGCACGTGAGATCACCAAAACATTTGAAACCATTAAAAAAATGGCTTTGGGTGAATTGGTACAGTTTGTAGAGTCTGATCACAACCAACAAAAAGGTGAAATCGTACTGGTGATTGGTGGTGCTACGGTTGAAAAAGACTTAGACCAGGAAAAGCTAGATAAATTATTAACTCGCTTACTTCAAGATTTATCAGTCAAAGCTGCATCACAATTGGCCGCAGATTTAACAGGTATTAAAAAGAAAGTGGCTTACCAACGCGCTTTAGAGTTAACGCAAGCAAACGACTAAATTTACATTTATTTCATCTTTATAAACTTATGGAATCTTCGGATTCCATAAACGATATAATTAAATAAACAACTTCAAAAACAATATGTAATAGTGATGAATAAAATGTCGATAAAACAATCTCTCAAAAATAATGCTGTGTGGATTGTATTTAATCTAGTTTGGTTCATCATGCTTGCGCATATTCTTTATTATGGTCTAAAACCTTATCGTCACTATCGCTTTGAAGAGCTGATCAGCGCTGACCCGCATGCTGTATTGATGACCATGATCTTGCTTTCATTGTATTTCATTGCTGGCAATATAATGAAGTACACTGGATTCTGGCCGCGCCGTCGTTACCTGTCTTATTTGATTCTGAGTACTGTTTTAATGTTTCAAAGCTTTGTTGCATTTATTGGTGCTATGCATTCACCGCCATACTGGGCAGCATTTATTATCAACTCTATGTTTCTACTATTACTACATTTTGTGTTTTATCCAATCTATGCGATTAGTCGAAAATATATGAAACCGCAAAAAAATTAAAGTTGTATAAGTAAATTGAGAACGCTCAAAAATAGAATAACTGTCACAACAAGTTCTTGGGCAAAACACAAAAAAAACACCACTTGATGTGGTGTTTTTTATTTTAATCTTTTGCAGACTCGTCTGGAGGTACTTCAGTAATACGCCCACCACGAGCTAAGAATGCCGCAACTTCATCTTCAAGTGCTTGACGCTGTTTAAGCTTTGCAGTCACTGTTAGCGTTTCTGCTTCTGCAGTGTCGCCATCCGTTGCAGAATC
The DNA here is from genome assembly GCF_013420285.1 of Acinetobacter sp. YH01019. Lineage (NCBI taxonomy): Bacteria > Pseudomonadati > Pseudomonadota > Gammaproteobacteria > Moraxellales > Moraxellaceae > Acinetobacter > Acinetobacter sp. YH01019. Next base: position 3,820 of record NZ_VOYM01000056.1, on the reverse strand, counting down.
AGCTGCATCACCCGCGCCTTTTTCAGCAGCTTGCGCTTCGTCTTCGTCGACTACTGAGTCTTCAGCATCATCATAATCGTTCATATCAGTCATCGTGTTCTCCCCGCTAATGACTTATGTTTGCCAGTGGATGGCTGGTTTTAAATTAAAAGAAATTTAACAATCTCTGAGCTTTTCGCATAGTGCCTAAGATCAAAAAATCGTATCTTTTTTAATCAAAATCGTAACCTTGTATAAACGATTGCTTAAAAATTATCTATTTTTCGATTATCAAGCATAGATCGTGTCTTTGAGAATACTTAAGCCATTCGCCTGAGCCATGAAGGCATCTTTCAGAACTGCCTGATTTTCAACTTGTTTGAGACCAATATTACGCGCCCAAACCACAGGTGATAAAGTCGTGGTTTCCAACCAACCAATTGCTGACATGCTATGCATCATGGCATCATTTTGGCCTTTACGACGATGCTCATAACGTTTCAAAGTTTGCTCATGTGCCCAAACACCACGCTTTTTATCCTTCAAGAGCACATCACATAACACCGCAGCATCTAAGCAACCAATATTCACACCTTGCCCCGCTAATGGATGAATCACATGTGCAGCATCGCCAATTAAAGCCAAGCCATCACGCACGTATTGCTGTGCAGCACGCGCTTTGAGCGGAAACTTAGCACGCGGTGTTGCTTCTAGTACTTCGCCTAACATGTGATGGCTTTCACGTGTCAATAATTGAGTGAACTCAGTGTCATTTAAAGCCACATATTCATCGGCATAATCATCTGGCAAAGTCCAAACGATAGACTGCCAATAGCCACTTTCTTCTGATTTTAAACTTGCCATCGGTAAAAATGCCAATGGCCCCGTTTCTAAGAAAATTTGACGTGCCACATGTAGATGCTGTTGGGTGGTTTTTATGGCACAACTCACCCCTGCTTGTTTGTAATCTAGAACATCTAAATCAATAAAAGCTTGTTCACGTACAAAGGAGTTTGCGCCATCTGCACCAATCACCAATTTCGTTTTCAGCTGTGTCCCATCTGCAAGGTGAATGATCCACACACCCACACCTTGTTCAACATGAGTCACTTTCACTTGCGTTCGATAATCTTGCAATTGTTCGAGCATTTTTTCTTGAATGGCTAAGTTCAAGAGACTTGGTTCAACCATTGAACCCAAGGCTTGCTCGATACTCGGAGTCTGCTCGGAAACATGGCCGAAGTTAATTTCACCATAGCCATTTTTATTCCAAACTTGCATACCCGTATACGGCTGCTGACGTGCAAGTTTTTCCCATACTTGCACTGTTTTTAATAATTGAATCGTCGCTTGGCTTAAAGCAAGTACACGTGGATTGGCGACGCTTTTGGTTTTTTCAGCATCTAAAATGGGTGCTGCATCAAGTACCGTCGCTTGCACACCACCTTGAGCGAGTAATAGAGCCGTTAAACCACCAACAAGGCCACCACCGACAATTACGACATCTAAAACATCAGACTGATTTACACTCATGCTTTTAATCCCATTGCGTAGTTAGCAACCAGTGGTTTAACGCCAGGAATAGTATCAAAGGCCACCAATCCAGTATTACGGATAAACTTCAACAATGGATTGCGATTGCTAAAACCACGTACGACAGAATCACAGAATTTAATCACACGCTGCTGATCGGTTAGGCGGGATTTTTCATAATCTAACAACATTTCGGCATCGCCTAAATCTGCATTGTTGCTCATTTGTTCTGTTAAATAACGTAATAATACATGGGCATCACGCATACAAAGATTGAAGCCCTGACCTGCCACTGGATGAATGGTATGTGCTGCATTACCCATCAACACTACACGTCCAACTGCTTGTTTCTCAGCAAGCACTTGTGACAATGGAAAGCTAAAGCGTTTACCAGTTTTTTGAAACTTACCTGCACGGTCGCCATAGGTTTGTTGTAATGCATCAAGGAAATGTTGATCATTTTCATCACCCAACCATTCTCCTTCAGTCCCTTTAGCAACAGGCCAAACAACAGAACGACGGTATTCACCCGGTAAAGGTAATAGTGCCAGAGGCCCTAAATGGCTAAAGCGTTCAAAACCTACATGATTATGCGGTTTAGAGGTTTGGACTGTGGTCACAATAGCAACTTGGTCATAGTCATGCACAGATGCGCCAATGCCTAAGGCTTTGCGGCAGAATGAATCACGACCATCTGCAGCAATCACAATTTTTGCTTGTAGTTTGAGTTGTTCTTCACCGCGCTGTGCTTCGATATAGGCATGGTCTGCATCTTGCGTAAGTGATGTGACTTGCACACCATCTATCAACTCGATGAGTGTTTGTTTTTTGACTTCCGTGAGCAATACGCGACCGAGCCATGCGTTTTCAATCACTTGCCCAAAGCTTTCGACTTTTTCTTGATCTGCTTTTAAACGCGCCTTACCAAAGCTGCCCTGTTCAGTAATGTTAACTTCTAAAATAGGCGTTGCATGTTCTTGCAAAGCGCTCCACAAGCCAAGTTCTTGGTAGATTTGCACGGTACGGCGTGACAATGCACTGTTTCGCGCATCGAAACTTGAGTGATATGGGGCAAGGTTTGCATCATCATAATTGGGGTATTTGATTGCTTCGAGTAGCTTTACGCCAATCTTTGCTTTTGCCAACATCAGAGCCAGACTCAGTCCGACCATTCCACCACCCACAATGATGACTTCTTGCTGCATGCTTTGATCCTTCTATGCGTATCTAGCTAGGTTTAGATACTTATAATCTTGATTGAATTTATCTTACCGCAAAGTCTTTTATTTTTATAATGAAATAGCGTTGTAGCCAAGTAAGGTGATTGAATCTTGATAATTTTACCCAAACCACATTGGATCAATTAGTGTTTAAAAAAGTTGGAATTGCTTATATTCTCTGATCAAAATCTTGGAACACACATATAAGATAAGACGTAGACAGTGAAGAATCTATAAAAATTCTGAGAGTTCATAACCAAACATTCCTGATTGATTTAAATACATATTTTATGGAATAAAATTAAATTATGTTATTCACCAATTAAAATGTCTATGCGATAAACCATTTAAAATGTCCTGTTTTTAACCACAAGAGTCAAGCACAGGATTTAAGTTTCTTTGTTCAACAACAGCTTTCTGAGCTTTACGACTTGGCATACTTTTCTTGGCCCGGGAACGTTTATTCTGTTTTTCTAGTTCTTCATGCTGCTGTTGAATATGCGCCAGGACTGAACCTAACCGTTTATTCTCAACAATCTCATTTTGCTGTAGTCCAGCCAGTTTATTGAAGACACTATAGTTGATCTTCCGTCCTTCATGCATGAGGGCCACAGTGCCATCCGGATACTCCAGAAATGCAATGTATTGCCCAGCAAGCTTATGATTCAGCTCTATCGGTTCAAGCAGATAAATACATTTGTCATAGGTAATCGTCAGGTTCTTGGTGACCTTACGCGGTTCCTGCCAGGTAAAAATATCATCCAGTTCAAGATCAGATTCGGTTAATGGTCGATGCAGGTTCTTTGAGTTTCGCGCACATTTGGCGAACTTCTGATTGAACTGCTCAATAAAGCAGGGCAACCAGGCATTTGCTTCTACAATCGAACAGATGCCTTCCAGGCGCATCTCCTTGATCAAACGGTCCTGAAGGGTTCTATTCGCTCGCTCTACGCGACCCTTCGCCTGTGGGGAGTTGGCGAAGATAATATCAATGTTTAACTCATTCAGAATCCGCCCAAATTGCGTGATCTTGCTGTCTTGGCTGGATTTCTGATTCACTCTGAATACCGAGTGTTTATCGCTGTAAA
>NZ_VOYM01000055.1:0-25740 GCF_013420285.1 Acinetobacter sp. YH01019 | reverse complement strand
TTGATGCCATTTTTCTTTATACTGTCACTGAGGCAGGTTGGACATTTGATTTCTAGAGTTATTTGCATTTCTCTATTTTATCAAAATTCAACCTGCTTTTTTTTAGCATACTTTTTGATACACCACCGAAAAAAGAACCCTAATTGAATTTAACGCCATGATTAGCTTCGTGGTTGGTATTTTCTATTTTCTTGCTTGGCTGACCAATCGTAAGGAACGCAGTTTTTTATGGTTTGCTATAACCAATTTTTGCTGGATTTTTTATAGCATCTGCTTTTTGTTAACAGGCCCTTTACCGTTTTCAACTACAGTATTAGACAGAATTCAGAATATTATTTTTTGCTTTTATACTGTATCGGGTTGTTTAGCGCTATGGTCATTTGTGGATCGTAGTTTCCCGCGCCTAGAAAAAGCACTTTGGGCATTTTTCACAGTCGCACTCGTGTGTCTAAGCTTCATACCGCTCACGCAACTGAATACTGTCATTCAAATCTTTTTCGGTGTTGCAGTACTGATCTTTTTGGCAAAATGTATTAGCTTCCCCTTTTTGGCTTATCAATCTAAACAGCCTGAAAGTTACTTAATGGCTGCTGTGTATCTGTTCTTTATCCCGATTGCTTTTCACGATGCGCATTTTGTAATTTCTATGGAAGGTCGCCCACTATCACCGTATACAGGCCCTTTCACCACGCTGTCTTTAGGGGCAATTTTAGGTTTACGTTTAGCACGTAACGCACGCCAAATTGATCGTTTTAATAAAACTTTATCGGAAAATGTATCTCGGGCTAAAACAGAATTGACGGAATCTTTAGAAAAACAGCATCAACTTTCTATTGAAAATGTTCGTCTACAAGAGCGCATTCATCTTTCCCATGACCTTCATGATGGTTTAGGCGGTTCAATTGTCCGTTCAATGTTATTGCTCGAACAAAATGACAAAGTTGAAAAACCACAAATTATGTCAATGCTGAAACTATTTCGAAATGACCTTCGACAAGTCATCGACTCAGGCTCAAGCATCGGTGTAAAAGCGCCTGACACACCTATTGAATGGGCTGCACCGATTCGACATCGTTTTGTACAATTATTTGAGGAATTAGAAATCCAATCAAATTGGAGCTTTGCACCAACATGGATTAATAGCCCGAATGCCGCACAATGTTTAACATTGACACGTGTTGCCGAAGAAACCCTCACCAACATCTTAAAACATAGCCAGGCCAATAAAGTCACTGTTTCCCTGAGTGAACTAGACGATCTATTGATTTTGCAAATTGAAGACAATGGGATCGGTTTTGATCCATCTGAAGTCGATCAAGGCCTACATGTGGGATTACATAGCATGCGTACACGTATTGCAAGAATAGATGGTGAGTTTCATATTGATTCAAAACCGGGTCATACACGCGTAAAAATCATTTTACCAATGCTTGATGATCAAGCCGAAAATAAACTCTAATCTGAATCCTAGCACTTGCTTTAGCAGTACCTTAGAGTCGCTTTTTTCCTGAAAAAATTTGACTTGTCAGACTCAGGACTTAAAATACCGCATTCGAATTTTTTACATTTGCCAAAGTTATGTCGAACGATCAATTAGACCAGCAAGCCGTAGAACTGGATAACCTAAACGAACACCGTGAAATCGTAACGTTTATGCGTCGTTCAACTCCACTCAATACATCTCAACGTACTGCATTGGAACAACATGGCCATTTAATTTTAGATTATCCTGTTGGTGATCTACGTCAACACTTTGAACACCCTGAGCGTCCTCTGACTGTCGAAATTGGTTTTGGTATGGGCCGTTCATTGGTACTGATGGCAAAAGCAAATCCTGAACGTAACTTTGTCGGCATTGAAGTACACGTACCAGGTATTGCACAGTGTGTATATGAAGCAGGTCTTGCAGGCTTAACTAACCTACGTGTGTTGGATGCAGATGCCATTCAAGTGCTGCGTGAAATGCCAGACAACAGTATTAATACCGTTCAATTGTATTTCCCTGACCCATGGCAGAAAAAACGTCATTTCAAACGCCGTTTCGTTTCACATGACCGCATGCCGTTAGTTGAAGAAAAATTGGAAATGGGCGGTACTTTCCATGCTGCAACAGACTGGGAACCGTATGCTGAATGGATGTTAGACGTATTGGACAACCGTCCGCGTTTAGAGAATCTTGCGGGTAAAGGCAATAGCTACCCTCGTCCTGAATGGCGTCCACAAACCAAATTTGAACGTCGTGGTATTGAGGCAGGTCATAAAATTAATGACTTTATTTTCAAAAAGATCAATTAATCTATTTTGAAAATTTAAAAAACCACCGACATCGGTGGTTTTTTTATTATTTAAATCAGAAAAATATTAAGCAACCTTAGATTGCTGCTGCGCTTGACGAATCATATCCACTGCTTTTTCGGCAATCATCACGGTTGGTGCATTAGTATTGCCATTAACCACAGACGGCATAATCGATGCATCCACTACACGTAAGTTCTGAATACCATACACTTTCAGCTCTGGATCAACGACAGCCATTTCATCGATGCCCATCTTACAGCTACCAACAGGATGATAAACCGTATCTACCCGCTGACGTAATATGGCACGAATATCATCATCCGTTTTGACCAATGAGGTAAATAGATCTTGCTTGTAATGACCCGCTAAGGCAGGTGATAACATCAATTGCTGAGTAATTTTAAAACCTTGGACTAAATCTTCAACATCCTGATCATCGCCTAAAAAATTTGGATCAATTAATAATGGATCATGAATACTTGAACCACTGATTTTAATTGTACCGCGACTACGTGGATTCAACAGACATACATGGCAAGACAAGCCATGACTGGCATGGAACTTACGTGCATGATCATCTACAAGTGCCACAACAAAATGTAATTGTAAGTTCGGAATTTCCAGCTCTGGTGAAGTCTTTAAAAATCCGCCACACTCAGCAAAATTTGAAGCAATCATGCCACGACGTTCTTTACGGTAACGGCCAATTTGTTTCAGCATATCCATCGAGCCGGGAATTGAAATACCAAAGGTTCCTTGATACTCCTTCACACTATAACCAAAGATAAAGTCAGGATGGTCGTGGAAATTTTTGCCGACACCCGGTAAGTGGTGCTTTAACTCAATACCATGTTCCTGTAATTCAGTTTGTTCACCAATACCCGAAAGCATTAAAATTTGTGGAGATTGCATAGCACCCGCACTTAACAACACTTCTCGCTGTGCTTTCAGTACTTTCAACTGCCCTGCATGGTGTACTTCTACACCTATCGCGACTTTATTTTCAATTACAATTCTATGGGTAGTCGCTTTGGTGAAAACAGTTAAATTTGGACGGTTTAAATGTGGAAATAAATAAGCCCGTGCCACACTACAACGCTCCCCCATTGATATGGGTCACTTGATAAACGCCAAGCCCTTCTTGCTCGGCACCATTGAAGTCATCTAAAACTTTATGACCTTGGGCACGTGCAGCTTCGGTATAACGCTGATGGAAAATATTATCACTCTGTACATCTGTGACAGATAGAGGTCCATCATTTCCATGAAATTTATTGTGAATTCTGTTATTTTTCTCAGAACGAATAAAGTACGGCAATACCTCGTCGTATGACTAGCCTATATTACCTTGCGCTGCCCATTGGTCATAATCATTTTTATGGCCACGGATATAAATCATAGCATTAATACTCGAAGATCCACCTAGACACTTGCCACGTGGTTGATAGCCTTTACGCCCATTCAAGCCTTTTTGTGGCACAGTTTCAAATGCCCAGTTATTAATTTTAGTAGGTAGACTTACCACACAAGCGGCTGGAATATTGACTGTCCATTGATCACCCTGCCCACCAGCTTCAAGTAAACAGACTTTGACCTCAGGATCTTCACTTAAACGCGCAGCTAATACACAACCTGCACTACCACCACCAATAATGATGTAATCAAATTCCGTTTTTGACATTATTTTCGTCCAGTTGATTATTTTTATATCTGAACAATAAGTGATTTGACGCAGGCTGAATAGTTACTTTCTAAAATATTTTATGGTGTTCTCAGCACGATTTTTAACTTTTCACTGCCCAATATGCGGCATAACTAAATATTTGGCTAAAACAATAGATGTGCTCAAAACCAATTTTCGTTAGTAAAGTTTGATAATCCGACTGTGATATCAGTTCAAAATCATCTGCCAAACGTTGCATCATTTTATTCGCTTGATGTTTTGTTAAACCTTGCGCTTGGCAAAACTGAGGTAATATTTCCAGCTCTACACTCGACTGTGACAGCATTAAATCAAAGCTTAAAAATATGCCCTGTGGCTTAAGCAGTTTAAACACTTTGGCTAAAAATAAAGGTTTAGCATCTTGCTCAATAAAATGAGTGACCAAAATACACAACACCGCATCAAATGCTTGAGGTACCTCAAAATCTGTATGGCTACCCAATACAAAATTAACTCGATATGCCTGCCCTGTAGCTTGAACATTTTGTCGAGCTTGATTCAGCATATTTTCAGAAAGTTCTGTCACAGTAAATGTGCAGTTTGGATGTGCAGCCAACAAATAATTCAACTCATAACCTGTGCCACAGCCAATAATCAGTACATGCGCATTTTCCTGAAGATGTAACTTCAAAATGCTTTGAATCTGCTGATGAATCAACTCATAACCAGGAATGAGTTTTCGGATGTGCTCATCATATCCATCAACCACAAGCTGACTATTAAAATCTTTTGCCACAATACGTCCTTATATATTTCATCTAGCGATCGATAATAATTCCAAATTTTAAGTGGCAGTATGGCGTTTTAAGATCTGCCCACTCAATAAACGATAAACCTGTTGCAATTCAACTTGCTGAGCATCTGCCAGCATCGAAGTATGCATATTTAATATATTTTGATCGCCTCGCATTGCTGGCCCTGTTTGCATTAAACGAGGATCATGCTGTGTGGCTTTTTGAGCAGTTTCTAATATAAGGGGATAAAGCAAACTAAAATCAACCTGTTTAGCATCAACCACTTGTTTGGCCATGTCATAACAATAATTACTAAAGTTACAAGCAAAAACCGCTGCCAAATGTAAACTTAGTCGCTGTGCTGAATCGTATTGATAGACATGCTGACTTAAACTGTTCGCCAAAACAGTTAAAATATTTAAATCGCCTTTATTCACCGCCTCAACAAATAACGGTGTATTGCTCCAATCCACTTCACGATCCAAACTAAAGGTTTGTAATGGATAAAATACGCCTGCACGTGAATGCTGTTGAGTAAGTACATCTAAATTGGTACTGCCAGATGTATGCACAATCAGCACATCAGGAAGTGAATAATGCACCTGCCCAATCACCGTTGAAATCGATTGATCACTAACGGCAATAATTGCTAAATCAATATTTGAGTCTAGCTGCTCAAAAGAATCTATGGCTTCAGCATTCACCAATGCGGCAAGTGACTTCGCTTTTTGTAGATTTCGATTTAAGACTTGCACAATTTGATGTTGGGTAATGAGCACTTGAGCAAGATGATGGGCTACACGCCCTGCACCGACAATACTTATTCGCATTCGTAACTTCAAAATATTTTAAAACAAACTAGAGCATGTCAGGAATGCCTATTTGATGCAATTGCAAAGCAATCAAAAGTATACGAAAGCAAAAACCGAGTTAATTTCTTAACTCGGTTTTAAATGAAATTCTATCCATCTATTTCAAGACGAGACAGGTTTAATTAATCCTAGAATTTAATTAAATACATTATTCAAATATACAATACGTTCATTGGTTTTTTGATTAAAACATTTGGTGAATTGCATGTTTTGATTTTGGTTTTGCATGGCGTCATCCCAATACTGTGAATGCTTTTGATAAGTTTCTTTTTCACTGTCATTTAATGAATACACGGATTTTTGTGCAAGCACTTTACAATCAACATCGCGCTTTTCAAACCAATCAGATTGATCTTGCTGCAATTGTGCCTTTTGCTCATCACTAAAACGATCCCAAGTTTGATTCAGTCGATCCACGACAGCAGCATTATCCTGATCTAATTCTTTTTTGCGAATATCCATTGCTTTTTGAGCAAGCCCCATTTGCTCAGTTTGACTTTCAATACTTTGCTGATAAGACTCTTCGTCTTGTTTATTTTGCTTACTATAAGCTGCGTATAACACAGCATGTCGTGTCACCGTCACCACACCATCAATCACATCATTTTGACTCGGCACACTGAGGCTCAAACCTTCTTGATCCGTTTTGGTAATACTATAAGTAAAGTTACCTTTGAGCTGATCATTTTCCATGCTTAAACCAGATTCACCATCCTGCAATGAATCATTTAAGGTGTAATTTGAATACCCTTCCTCACATTCATCACATGGACGTTCGGCGAAAGCATTTTCCGCACGCTTTTGTAAACCCTTCGGAAAGACCACCTGCAATTGACTAGCACATTCCAATGTTTTTGCTTTATTTGGATCTTCAGTTAGAGTGGTAATATTTTTAATTTTAAATTGAAGATTTTTTACAATTAAATCCATCAACTGTTGATCTGCTTCATAATCAGACTGACGTAATTGTTTGTTTAATTCTTTTAGATATTCACTCTTTAAATGATCTTGCAGCTGTTGAATATTTGCATTTGCAGTACAGCTCCAATCTTCTAATACCGGTGTATCTGACTTCACTTCCGCATCTTTCTTATTTTTAAAATAATCACAACCCGACATTAAGCTCATCGAAATCATCAGGCTGGTTAATATTATTTTTTTCATGCTTTAAATTACCATTGGTGTTTTATTATTCAGAGGCTTTGTTGCACAAAGATTTCATAACTATATGATTTTAAAAGTTTTGATTATTTTTTTGATCTAAAATTAAATTTATTTAAATCAGATGCTTACATATTTATGCAACAAAGCCTTATTCAGATGTATTCTAATCAAAATCACCCCGCTTTGACGAGAAAAATCCCTGCTTAAAACAGGGATTTTCTTTATTGTATGGTTAAAATTTTGAGTTTAAAGCTTAGTATGTTGTTTCTGTCACACCTTCACTACTTACGTCACGTACCTTACCATTTTCAGTATTTAAGACCTCAAATTCGATACGACGGTTTTTAAACTGACCTTCTTTTGTGCTGTTATCTGCGACTGGTTTTTCTTGACCATAGCCCACTGCTTGCAATTGAGCAGGGTCAACACCTTTAGACACTAAATAATCTACTACTGACTGTGCACGTTCTTGTGACAGTTTTTTATTAGCAGCAGCATCACCTACAGCATCGGTATGACCTTGTACCGTTAAATGCACTTGTGATGCACGTTGCATCAACGCAGCAGCCTGATCCAAAATAGATTTATTCACTTCAGGAATTTCAGAAGAACCCGTCGCAAAATTAATAATTTGTAGATTCAATGCTGTTGCGACATCTAAAGCACGGATTTGATCTGGATTAATACTCGCCAAGGCTTTTTGTGCATCAGTAATACTATTATCAACCGCAGAGCTTTCATCAACACCCTCTTGAACCAACACCGTCATATTTTTCGCTAAAGGTGCAATTTGGCTCGCTAAATTTTTAGCATCCGCAGGATTTTGAGACAAAATTGACAATTGATTTTCTGTCCAAGTTAAAGTGGTATTCGGCACACCTTTTAATTTTTGTAGTACTGTTGGAATGGTGTCTTGATCAATGAATTGTGTATGGTAACTCGCATCTGAAACAGCACCACAGCCCGTTGCAAAATTAAAAATTTGCTTCACTTGCTGTTGTAGGATATCCATATAGTTGGCATCACCAGTTTGAATTTGACAATTAGTCAATGCACCATCTACACCGGTGGTAAATTGTAAACGCGCTGGCTGAGATGCTGCAGGCTGTGCAACGGTTGTGCTTGATGTTGCTGGATCCTCTTTATTCGAACATGCTTTATATAAAAACGTAATTAGCCCCAATAACACCAGTAAAGCAATTAAAGGAAGTAGCCAATTGGATTTTTTTTCTTCAACAATGATTGGTTCAGGTTCAATGACTGGGGCTTGATGTAATGTTTTACCTACCGCGGTATTTATTCCTAGACCAGCGAGTAATGGTAAAGCCCATTGTGGAACAGCAGCCAAGATAGAATCAGCATGATTATCGAGTAAATAGGTAATCGCCTGTGGATCTGATGAACCTGCTTCATTTTCCAGTATACCGAGTGTAGGCGCAATTGATTGGTTCAGCGTGTGTTCAATTTGTGATGCTGGCGCTGCCCCACCTAAATGTTGTAGAAATTGATCTTTTAAACTTGGGTTAGATACAAAGATATCTGAAAGCCGTGGATTTAATTGCTTTTGAAATGTTTCAATCAATTGTGGCTTAGAACGAAATAAATTCAACAACACAGGAATAAACTGACTAATCGCAGAATTTTTTTCAAATAAATTCTCTGTGTCACCGTCTAGCACAATCGATGAGACGTGCTGTTTAATTAATTCAATTAAATCGACATTCATACTTATACTCCATGCTCTTCTCATTATTTTCATGCAGATTTTAGTTTATATGCTTATTTTTTAATCAAATGTAATAATTTGTTCATTGCGGTTTTACAATGATTTTTAGCTCATTCTTTCAATATTTGTGGAAATAATCTCGCAAAAAAGCCAGCCGAAGCTGACTTTTTAAAATGAGTGAATGAGACCTTATTGATCTATTTTAAATCATTGTCCTGGGTAAAACGCTTGAACCACTTTACCTTTTACAGTTTGATTGATCAGAGGCGTATTTTTTCCATTCGACACAATACTGTCTTTATTAATGATCCATTCAAGTTCTGGATCAATTAAAACCCAACCAGCTTCATCTGCCCAACGCTGTTGCATTTGCGCCACTTGTGCAGGAGCAATAGTCACTTTTTCCACCCATGCTAAAGGCGTAAGTAGACCTTCGTTGATCAGTTCAATGCCAAATGGAATATAGGTATCAAATGCAGTGAAACCCGGTTGAGTTTCAGCAAATGGCGCCATTTTTGCAGAACTACTGAGAGGCTCATGATGCGTACAAATAGCGTCGATTACACCCTCTTTCACGCCTTGACGGAGCAAGTCTTTATCTTGTTCTGAGCGTAATGGCGGACGCACGTGTGCAAGTGAGTTAAAACCATCAATCAATTGATCAGTTAAATGCAATTGATGCATAGCAACATCACAGGTCACTGGTAAACCTTTCGCTTTGGCATTTTTAATTAATTCAACGGATGCACCTGACGACAATAAACCAAAATGTGCACGTACTTTGGTCGCTTCAATCATCAATAAGTATTTAGCAATTGCCACAGTTTCAGCCAAGGCTGGAATCATAGGTAAACCTTGACGTGACGCAACAAAGCCTTCATGCACACAACCGTCTTTGGCAATCTGCGGTTCTTCGGCATAGAACACAACCGTCATATTTAGACCTGCAGCATATTCCAAGGTACGAATAACAACGTCATCATCCATAAATGGTGCATTGGCATTCGATACAGCAGTACAACCACCTTTTTTCAAGCCGGCCATATTTGAAGGTTGTTTACCTAACAGTCCTTGGGTCTGCGCACCAATCACTTGTAGATAAATACCACCATCCAACATCGCTTTTTCAACCAAACCATGAATCAAAGCACCGTTGTCTTGCACAATCGGTTTTGAGTCTGGTGGTGTGAATACATGCAAAATACCATTGGCGCGCGCAGCTTGACCTTCTGACTTTAAAGTCCCGTGCTGCTGCTGACCTGGCTCACGTAAACGCGCACACAAGTCCACCATACTTGGCATCAGCCATTTACCTTGGCCATCAATGGTTTCTGTCGCCGTGCTTTCGCTTACATTCTGTTCCGCTACAAGTTTGCCATTTTCAAGGTAAACCGTTTGTACGCTATCGTTTTTTTTGATTGGGTCTAAGACACGTACATTTTCAATTTTTACAATAGTCATGACTTTTCCCTTAACCTGCAATCGCTTCTAACAAACCTTTTTCTTGTAACTGACCTTGCATTGCTAAAGCCAATACCGCCATACGCACAGCGATACCATTGGTCACCTGATGCAAAATCACAGATTGCTTACCATCGGCAATACTTGAGTCAATTTCAACGCCACGGTTCATTGGGCCCGGATGCATTACGATACAATCGGGTTTCGCTAGAGCCAAACGCTCTTTGTTTAAGCCATACATCTTGTAGAATTCAGCTTGTGATGATAAGGCAGGCGAATCAATACGTTCATTTTGAATGCGTAGGGTAATGATCACATCGCAATCACGAATACCGTCTTCCATATTGTTAAATAAACGAACATCTTCACCATATTCATTAAAGCCATATGGCAACAATGTATTCGGTGCAACGACACGAATATCTTTACAGCCCAATGTTTGCAATGCTGCAACATCAGAACGTGCTACGCGTGAATGCTTAATATCACCAATAATCGCAATGGAAATGTCTTCAAAATTCTTTTTTGTTTCACGGCGAATCGTCAACATATCCAACATGGCTTGTGTTGGATGTGCATGACGACCATCTCCTGCATTGATGATTGCAACATGCGGGCAAACATCTTTAGCAATAAAATGTGGTGCACCTGAAGATGAATGACGTACCACAAAGATGTCCGTCGCCATGGCTTCAAGATTCCACAACGTATCACGCAAAGTCTCGCCTTTTGATGTACTAGAACGTGCAATATCAATGTTCAATACGTTTGCAGACAGGCGCTTTGCTGCTGCTTCAAAAGTGGTTCGTGTACGGGTTGAGTTCTCAAAAAACAGGTTCATTACCGTACGACCTTCAAGGAGGTTATTGGTAATCAGCTGATTTTGGTCATTAAAAAAGGACTGTGCAGTGTCCAATATTTTTGTGAGAGTTTCTTTAGAAAGACCTTCGATGGTGAGGAAATGTTTTAAGTTACCATCTTGGTTAAGTTGAATCTGGCTCGGAGTATGCAATGCCGCTAAGTGCATGAGAGATTCCTAATCGTTAAGTCAACGCATTATACAGAGATTGAACGAAAATGGCAGTTGATGTTTTCTACAAACAACACAAAACAAAGCTGTAAATAGAAATGAATTTTCAAATTCCTATCTATCATTTCAATTAGATAAATTAAACAAAATCATTTAAAATCACTCTTTACCCATCTACATTCCAAGTATTTTGGTTTTACCGTCAACCATTAAATATACATATAAATTCTATAAATTTGACCCTTTAATCTAGTTTATTCATTATTATTTGGCTGTAATCCAATAGGTGAAAGTCTGTTTATTCGTTTTATTTTTGACTTTCACAAATGGTTCTTTTTAATCTTGTTTCAAATTAACGTAATGCGCCGATATAACGATGTGAAACTTGCGCCTTATAAATATCTTCAGCAGTGGGCTCACTGGCATATAGATATTGTTCATCTTCTTCATTGAGCTTAGGTATTGCTAACTTAGTTTCGACTTCCACCACGTCACTGATTTCACTCAACTCTAATTCCGTATAAAGACGTGCAACTAAACGTGATAATTCTGGATCTTCAGTATTTAACGCTAAATTTGCTACATAGCGCGCATAGTCTTTATTTTCGACCATAAATAAAGCATCAACTACACGCCCACTCACACGACGTAAACGTGCATAAAGTAAGGTTGCAATAGAAAATGCATTTGATTGTGATACTGTCGTTGCTGCTGTCATCGTGCTACCCCGTT
Organism: Acinetobacter sp. YH01019; assembly: GCF_013420285.1. Taxonomy (NCBI): domain Bacteria; kingdom Pseudomonadati; phylum Pseudomonadota; class Gammaproteobacteria; order Moraxellales; family Moraxellaceae; genus Acinetobacter; species Acinetobacter sp. YH01019. The sequence continues at coordinate 14,000 of NZ_VOYM01000055.1, read as the reverse complement.
ATTGATCATTCAATTAAAAAAATTATTAACCTTTCACAATTGCGAATGGGATATAGCAATTTTTATACCATTACCGTGAATAATCCCTTAAAGCCTTCACAGTAGTTGGAGATTTTTTTGACCGATTTACCCATATTTCTCTATTAACTCAGTAAGAACATCCGCCCAAATAGTCGAAAATACGTTAAAATATTAGATTGCTTTTTTGCCTTTGGAAATTTACATGAATTCGAAACCGCGTCTCTCTACATATTGGGTTACCTGTGCAGATGGACTTGAAACCTTACTCCGCGAGGAAATTGAAGGTTTAGGTGTTCAAAATATTGAACAATTCCCGGGTCGTTTGGTTTTCAAAGGCAAATTAGAAGATGCTTACCGCATTTGTATGTGGTCTCGTTTAGCGTCACGTGTATTGACTCCAATTCACACACATGAACTTGAATTCACACATGACGCACGTGATGTGGCTGAAGAGCTCTATGAAGGTGCAATGAACTTTGATTGGTCACTTATTTTTGCACCACAAAGTACCTTCGCGATTCGTCTACATGTAGAACGCGACATTAAAGTGAACTCTCAGTTCGCAACGCTTCGTGTAAAAGATGGTGTCGTCGATTCATTTATGGAAGCTGTAGGCAAGCGTCCAAGTATTGATATCAAGCAGCCTGAAATTACACTTTATGTGTTGGCTGGCAAAACAGCACATACATATTGCTTAGACTTATCTGGCGATTCTTTACATAAACGTGGCTACCGTCGCTATATGACCGATGCCCCAATCAAAGAAAACTTAGCCGCTGCAATTTTGCAAAAAGCACAATTAAAACAGCAAAATCCAGACATCATCCTTGACCCTATGTGTGGCTCAGGTACGTTTATTATTGAATCTTTAATGATTTTGACTGATCGTGCGCCTGGTCTTGTCCGTCGTTTTGGCTTCAATGGCTGGAATGGTCATGACCATGAACTTTGGATGTCAATTAAAGCTGAAGCGGCTGAACGCCATAAAGCAGCACTTGAATTACCTTTACCTCAGTTCTATGCATTTGATGCAGACTGGGAAGCAGTCAAAGCCACCAAACAAAACATTATTGCTGCTGGTTTTGAATCTGTTCTCGATCAAATTAAGCTTGAAGAACGGACGCTTGCTGATTGGCCAGATTTCCAAAATGTAGGCAAAAAATCTTTTGTAGTCACCAACCCGCCATATGGTGAGCGTTTAGGTGAAAAAGCATCAAACCGCGCTTTATATTTAGGCCTTTCTGCTTTATTACAAAAGAATTTCCCAAATCAGCCTGCTGCAATTATTGCTTCACAAGTTGAACAAGCCGACGTTCTTGCATTCAATGATCCAAAAATTTTGCGCTTGATGAATGGTAAATTACCTATATATGTTCGCTTTGGTACGATCAAACCAGCGACGGTACAAAAGCCGTTCCTAGAACATTGGGAACCACAGCAATTTGAACCAATTGAAGGTGCGCAAGACTTTACCAATCGTCTGCAAAAGAACATGCAGAACTTGAAAAAATGGGCAGTAAAAGAAAATATTTACTGTCTACGTCTGTACGATGCCGATCTTCCTGACTTTAATGTTGCTGTCGATTTATATGGCGATCGTTTACATGTTCAAGAATATGCGCCACCAAAACAAATTGACCCTGAAAAAGCCAAAAAGCGTTTCAACCTTGCTTTACAAGCGATTCGCTCTGTAACTGGTCTTGGCCGTGATGCGATCTTTATCAAAACTCGTGCACGCCAAGAAGGTAAAAATCAGTACACAAAACAAAGTACTGCCTCTAAGCGCTTTATTGTGCAAGAAGGTAAAGCGAAGATCTTGGTTAACTTAACTGATTATCTTGATACAGGTTTATTCCTTGACCATCGTCAAATGCGTTTACGTATTGCCAATGAAGTTCGTGGTAAGCACTTCCTTAACTTGTATAGCTACACATCTACAGCGAGTTTGCATGCTGCATTAGGTGGCGCAGCAAGTACGACCAGTGTCGATTTATCAAATACCTATTTAAATTGGTCAAAAGAAAATTTTGTCTTGAATGGCTTAACCGTTGATCATGCAGATGAACAACACCAATTCTTCGCAAGCGATTGCTTTGAATGGTTAAAAGAAGGTCATGAACAATATGATATGATTTTCATTGACCCACCGACATTCTCGAATTCGAAAAAATTCCACGGTACTTTCGACGTGCAACGTGACCACATGTCACTTCTTAAACGTGCTATGAACCGTCTAACCACCGACGGTACGCTTTATTTCTCAAATAACTACCGTGGTTTCGTGATGGATGATGTTATTTTGGCCATGTTTGATGTTGAAGAAATCAGTAATGAAACGATTGGTCTCGACTTTAAACGGAATACCAAAATTCACCGTTCTTGGAAAATTACGCATCCTAAAATCTAAGTCAATTCCATTCACTTAGTCTTTTCCGATTTAGAAATGAAGCATGTCAGTGCTTCATTTCTACTACTACCCCATCTGGATAAGTGACACGCATATTTTCATAGTGTTCGGCCATTCGTATGTGATTGACAGGTGTTACATCAGCAGTTCGCGTTCCTAACTGATCTGCAGCTCTTTTCTTTTGCAATAAATAATCACTTGCCGTCGAACCTTCCAATTGTTTTTCTTGAATAATCTTATTATTACGACTTGATTTATGTGCTGAATTTTTTTACTGCTCTGCTTTTGGTTTCGCCACCTCGCCATCAATCATTTCCAACGTATCTTGACTAAACTGCCCTTTTCCTTGAATTTCAGTTGCCAACTTTTTATCTGAAATTACATGGCCTGCATAACTGTACGAAACAATCGCACTCAACAAAGCCAAACTACAAATATAAGCAATAGGCTTACTTCGAAGAACGCTTGGCAATTTAGTATTAGCATAGCGCGTATTTTGGCTGATTTTTTTGTTTTCCATCTTCATGATGACTTGTCCTATTATTGTTGTGTTTGGATTTTGCCATTTGACGCTAAAAATTTTTGCTTCTACTCACAATGGCCTTCCGTTCTTCATCCGATAAAATGACTGTATCAATAATGGAATTTTTGCCACAAAAAAACCGCTCGATTTGAGCGGTTGTTTCATCTTCATATTAATCTTTCTGCTGCACAGCTTTACCAAAAAGTTTCTGTCCAAACTTATATTGCATACTCACAACCATATCATTGCCATCACGTTTACCTTGTCCAGAACTTTCTAAGCTGCTAAACATCGATTCAACTTCTTGGCCAGAAATTGATTTCCCTTGTAATTGCAAATAATTGTTCATCACTGCAGATAGCATATTCTTATCAAATTTTAGATCGGCATGAAAATCCAATAAACTCGGTACCATTTTCACAAATGACTCAATAGAAGCTTGATGTCCAGGCATTAACTTACCATCTAGGCTTGCAGAGGCACTGCCACCACCCAAACTAATGGTGTTATTTTTGGATTTAAAATCGAACCCTTGATTGACCACAGCAAGGAAAGCTTTTGTCATTTCTGGTTCTGAATCTGTAACAGCATCACATGAATTATCGACTTGATGCCACACATCCCTAAAGGCTTTCACTTTTTGTAAATTAACTTTATTCAGCTCTAAATTTAAAGCCAAATTTTGAGTAATCGGTGAACCGGGAAAATCCATTTCGCTGGCTTTAATATAGCCAATGAAATCAACATCATTAGGATTGATTTTGGTTTCCCAACGCATATCCAAACCTTTCATACCACCCGACATTTTAGAATCAATGCGTTTAAAAGAAGCTGCCTGCATTTCTACAAAGCCAGACTCGAGTTGTGGTTTATTTAAGCCCTGATTCGTAGTTAAAACCAAATCCTGAATCATCGTCTGTTCAGCGCCATCTAAAACTTGAACAACCGGAAATATCATAGAAAATTCAGTAACCTGTGTAGGCTGACCAGGCCGACTAAATGTTTTTATTTTTAGCTTACTCGCATTAGCGTGAATTTTTTTGGTTTCTGCAACTGTTTTAAACGCTGGAATTTGCACATCAGTGGTAGTTTGACCAATCCAATTGACTAATGTATTCGCACTAATATTGCCCTGTATCACATTGGCAAACTTCCCATGGCTTTGATCTTTCACGATTTTAAAATTGGATAAAACGGTATACCCCTTAAAACCTCTTTTAATTTCATCATGCCCATGAATCACGATCACTTCTTTGGGCTTACAAGGATCTGGCTTCAGTGTTAATTTCCAATCAACACTTCCATCCATCAGCCCCATTTTATAATGACTATATTGGATGTCGATATCTTCGACCACATCAGACAATTGGCTATTTTCATAATAGGCATTTAAATTTTTATCTGCATATAAATTCCCCCCGACTACAGCTGCTGAAAGTACAGCAATACTGCCTACTCCCCATATCAATTTTGACATGACTTACTCATTGTGATTATTCTTTGAGCAGTATACTGAATAATCTAGTTACATAAGTACACAATCAAGATTAAATTAAGTGATTGATATGAGGGTTTTAATTGAGGAGTCAATTCACAATATGTGCTTAAATGCGACCCACATCAAAATAACTAATTCGCTTTCGATCAAATTTCCCATAAGGATTGCCACTAAAACTATGGAAATAGTGCTTGGCTTTTAAAATATGTGAAGTGGTATTTTTCATCCATTGTATACGTGGATCATTTTCTGCCAAGGTGACACAGTATGTTTCTTTTCCTCGATGTTTTGTTTGTTCCTTTGCGTGAAAAATAAGACTCGAAAAAACCTCAAGGTCTTCTGGATGGCACAATGGGCTATGCATCATTAAGTAATCAAATGTCCCTTTCACTTTAGGTAAAGACAACACACCTCTAACATTGGCATAGACATTATAAAATGGCTTCATTAACTTTAAAGGTCGTGAATAATCGATAACACGGGTCTGTTTAAAGCTCTTTTGATTCCATAGCCCGTATAAACCAACCAATTGATCATCCTTATTATAAATAAGAAAAAAATCACTGAGACTCATACCCTTCCAAAAAGGATGATGACCTTCTAGTAGTCCATTAAAATCATAAGTGGGTAAAAAATTATAATGATCTTTCATTTTTAAAATGAAATCATTCGCCGCTGCAATTGCGTCTTGTGTTAGTGACTTGAAGCGATAATGAGCAAATGTTTTGGGCTTTTTGGCTTGAGATACGGTGTAAGTTTGAATATCGTCAAAATAATAGGGTAATGGAAACCCTTTACGCTCTTGATGCAAGATATTAGCAGCAACGACATTTGCATTGAGTACGACACTTTCAAAAATTGTATTCTGTGGAATCTCATCAAACACATAATCCATCAAAAGTCGCATCACTTTGCCTCCGCGATACTCTGAATGCATCCGTAAATCGGCAACATAGCGCATCAAATCAGCTTGTCCATTGATATAACAGTAGCGCCAGCCTAAATTCATCATTGCAACAACAAAACTAGGATTATCAATAGGGACAACAACCTTTAAATCAGGTCGGTTATATTGTGCTTGGCTCGCCGCTAAATAGCTTGGATATCGCTCATAAGACAAGGTAATACCATTACTTGGAACGGTTTCCGCACTGAGTTTCATGAGCTGTTCATCATCAGCTGGTGTTGCTGAGCGAACTGCAAAATTCGACTCATTTTTTGAACGATATAACACCATTTCATCTAATGGGTGTTCAAGAACATCAAGATCCATATGCTGTACTCAAATTATTTTTGTTTTCATTTTCTTCAATGGTTCTGGCTTAATATTTCCTTCAATCATGCCATTTTTCATTGCTAAAGTTTTATAGTAATCCCATGCATCATCGACATGCTTCACTTCAGGTTCATCTAGCTGCCCTAAATCACGTGCTAATTCATAATGAAAATTCTGCTTGAGAAGCTCATCTAAAGCCAGCGCACTTGGCTGTTTGGACTGATTACCTTCACTGAGTAAAATATAGTGCGGTTTCTTTTCACTGCACTGCTCTATACCCAAAATACTAATTGGAAGATAATCCTCTTGCTTAAATTCAGCCAATACATTGATCGCGATACTATGATCAAGTTTTTCACCCACTAAATCGACCGTCATCTTACGACCAAGAAACTCAAAGCATGGTACTTGATGATAAAAATCAGTGACACGTAACTCATCATCAATCACATAACGAATTAACCCAGAACCTGTGGTAATGACAGGACTTACAATATCACCAACTTTAAGTTTCCAAGAAGGTACAACCTGCAAAGTATCTTGCAAAATAAACTCGTAAAAGTGGGATTGGTAACTTAAAGGAAACCGTTCTGCAAATGGAATCGTGACGACACCTTCAGTTGCCCACAATCCTTTAGCTTCAAATGCAACGCCTGCTATACGTTGTTTTAGCTCTAGCGCCCATTGTGCAGCACTTGCAGTGTCCCAACTCGAAATCAAACTCAGTTTAGGCCAAAGTTTTTTCCACGCATCGGCTTGGCTTAAATCTAGTTGCTTCAGCTGATAGTGCTGTTCACAGGACTTGGGAACTTTTAAGAAATTGAGTCCCTGACGCTGCCAATGCCCTGTTTTCAGTACTTCGATAATCTCATCTTGATGTGCATGAATAATATCAAGCAGTTGTAATGCAAAAGTCGGACTCCAAACGGAAATCATGCCTAGATGCTTATCTGCCACTAAATATACTGCGGTGGCAAACATCGCCTCTTCAGCAGATTCCGCCAATGCAATTTCACTGGGTACTGATTGAGTGGTTTTAGTCAAAATACGCTTAGTAAAGTTGAGTAAAGCACTATCATCATTTAGGTTACTATTCTCGAGTAATTTGCGTTGACTCTCGGGCAACCAAGATACCGACCAATAATGCGTTGAGTTTTTAAGCTGCGGATGTTTACGATATAAATTGCATAACCACAAGCCAATCGCCTCATCCAATTCATCTAAAAAATGCTGCGTATATGGAATGAATTTTAGCGCCTCACTCGAACCACTGGTTGGCTGAAAGCGAATAACATCACCTGTGCCCATTTGATTTTCACCACTTTGACGCGAATGCTCAATTTTGTTTTTCCAATCGGCATAGCGCGTTAAAGGATACTGTTCAGCAAACTGCTCATAGCGCATTGCTGAAGAACTCTCTATACGGCGTAAAAAATGATTCAGTTTACGACGCTGCACAGTTTCAAGCTGATTTGACTGCCGTATATATCGTTTAAAGGCTTTTTTGCAGGCAAGATTCAGTACTTGATGAGAAGCGGAAAGTAGCAATCCCATGTTAAGCAACCTTCGTGTCTTGATCCGCGGCAATGTGCAAATTACGAGACTTATAGCGTAATTTGCTATCATGTTTACTCACACTCGTTGATTTCGTTAGGAAACGATTCACATAACGATATAAATCACTCCAACGTAATTCACCGATGCAAGGTAACTCCGTTCCATCGACCCAAGTAGGATTTTTATTTTCAAAGAAAGCAATCTTGCTATTTTTTTCACGCATTTCATTGGTAATTGGCGCAACATCGGCTTTTAATGGCTGGTAGTCATCACCAAAATTTAAAAGACCAGTTTCTTTATTGTAGTATTCTGAAAAATATTCTTTGCAATAAGACTCAACAAAATCTTTAAGATGTACATTTTTCTCATCGTAATGTGGGTAATAACTATAATAGTTATTCGCAAGCAATAAGTACGTTTTAAAGCCTTTGGAAATCAAAATCCAATAAACCGGTGTTCGAGGATGGCGAAACTTAAAGTTGATAATATAGCGAAACATTGCGCGGGTAAGCGCTCGATTGCCCCAGTATTGTTTTTCGATAATGGTATCGCCACTAAAAAATGCATGACGCGCTTTACCATTCACTACAAAGTCGCGTTCCATCACGGTTGAGAAGCCGACAATTTGTTTATTCTTGGGTTCAATAATAAAAAATACACCAGTTTTTTCGAGAAAATCACGCTCAAAAATTTCATACCGTGTATTGGCATAGTAGATTTGATAAATACTGTACATGCGCTTCAGTTCTTGTACAGTGACATCACCTGTACGTTTGTACTGGCTAAAGGGTTCTTTTTTTAGCTGACGAAGCAATTTAAATTCAATCATAATCATTCTTCCCTGTTGCGTAACATTCATAATGAAACGCGATATTTTTTTTGTTTTGCACAGAACATCCACTCGCAACCTGCGTTGTGGTGCGGTCGCAATATTAGTAGCTTGAATTATGAAATTGCAATCATCTTTACGTTTCTACACGAAAAATGCGACAAGTGTAAAAATAAAGAAACCCGGCCTAAACCGGGTTTCTTTTTTATATCTAATCAGTTAAAGATAAGTGCGTTTTAGTTAAGCATCATCTTGTCAAAAATAAGATGGTCGCCATCCGCTTTAATGACAATAGTATCCCCAGGTTGGAATGCACCTGACAATATTTTTTGAGCCAAACTATTTTCAACTTGCTGCTGAATTGCACGTTTTAGTGGTCGAGCGCCATAAATCGGGTCAAAACCAGCCTCAATCAATAATTCAAAAGCATTATCCTCAACCGATAAACTCATATCTTTATCAGCCAAACGTGCACGTAAGCGATCCAACTGGATATCTGCAATACCGCGAATTTGCGCTTTTTCCAATGAATGGAAGACCACAAGTTCATCTATACGGTTCACAAACTCAGGACGGAAGTGCTCAGATACAGCAGCCATAACAACAGCACGCACTTCCTCTTTGCTTGGATGATCACCTAATTCACGTACATCAGTCGAACCTAAGTTTGATGTCATCACAATAACCGTATTTTTAAAATCAATCACACGGCCTTGCGAGTCAGTTAAACGACCATCATCCAATACTTGCAATAAAATATTGAAGACGTCTGGATGTGCTTTTTCAACTTCATCAAATAACACCACGCTATACGGTTTACGACGAACAGCTTCGGTAAGCACACCACCTTCTTCATAGCCGACATAGCCCGGAGGTGCACCAACTAAACGACTCACTGAGTGTTTTTCCATAAACTCAGACATATCGATACGAATCATGGCATCATCACTATCAAACAAGAAGTTTGCCAATGCTTTGGTCAATTCAGTTTTACCAACCCCTGTTGGCCCTAAGAACAAGAATGAACCACTTGGACGATTCGGGTCAGATAAGCCTGCACGTGAACGACGTACTGCATTTGAAACTGCCACTACGGCTTCGTCTTGGCCAACCACACGGTTATGTAAAAAATCTTCCATATGTAGAAGTTTTTCACGTTCACCTTGCAGCATTTTGGCAACTGGAATACCCGTTGCTGCACTTACAACTTCAGCAATTTCATTTTCAGTGACTTTAGTACGAATCAGTTTAGGCTCTTCGTTGGTTTCAGCAACTTCTTCTTCATTTAAGCGTTTTTGCAATTCTGGAATCACTCCATATTGCAAACGACTTGCTTCAGCTAAATCACCTTCACGTTGTGCTTTTTCAAAGGCTGTACGCGCTTTGTCTAATTCAATTTGCGCTTGATTTGTACCATCGACAAGACGCTTTTCAGCAATCCAAACTTCTTCTAAATCACTGTATTCTTTCTGAACTTCAGCAATTTGTTTTTCCAAATGCTCAACTTCAGCTTTAGAGACTGAATCTGCATCTTTTTTCACTGCTTCTAACTGCATTTTCAACTGAATTAAGCGACGATCTAAACGGTCTAATGGCTCAGGTTTTGAGTCAATTTCCATTTTGATACGTGATGCAGCTTCATCAATCAAATCAATCGCTTTGTCTGGCAATTGACGATCAGTGATGTAACGATGTGACATTTTTGCCGCAGCAATGATGGCTGAGTCTAAAATTTGTACGCCATGGTGAGTCGCGTATTTATCTTTTAAGCCACGCAAAATCGCAATGGTATCCTCAACACTTGGCTCATCAACCAATACTTTTTGGAAACGACGCTCTAAAGCCGCATCTTTTTCAATAAATTGGCGGTATTCATCAAGTGTTGTCGCACCGACACAGCGAAGTTCACCACGTGCAAGCGCAGGTTTAAGCATGTTACCGGCATCCATTGCACCGTCGCCTTTACCAGCACCAACCAAAGTATGTAGCTCATCAATAAATAAGATGATTTCACCATCATATTTAGCGAGGTCTTTGAGTACTGCTTTTAAGCGTTCTTCAAACTCACCACGGTATTTGGCACCGGCTAGTAATGAACCGAGGTCAAGTGAAAGAACACGTTTACCTTTTAAGCTATCCGGCACCTCGCCATTGACGATACGCTGTGCTAAGCCCTCGACGATAGCTGTTTTACCAACACCAGGTTCACCAATCAGTACTGGGTTGTTTTTACTACGACGCGATAAAACTTGAATGGTACGACGAATCTCTTCGTCACGACCAATCACAGGATCTAGCTTACCTTCTAAAGCACGTGCATTTAGATCGAGTGTATATTTATTCAGTGAGTCACGTTGATCTTCATGGTTATTGCTCATGACTTGTTCGCCACCTCGAATATTTTCAATTGCTTTGCGCAGCTTATCTGAAGCCACACCCACACTATTTAAAATAGATTTTGTTTTGCCTGTTTCAGCTAAGCCTAAGATAACCCAATCTGTTGATAAGAACTCATCACCAGCTTTTTGCGCAAAACTATCGGCTAAATTAAGTGCCTTCACTGCTTCTGGGTTTAAGTTAATATCCCCAGTTGGACTACTCAATGTTGCTGCGTCTTTTAAAGCTTGCTGGAGCTTAGTTTTAAGCTCTGGAAGATTAGCACCAGCTTGCTGAAGTAAGCTCTGATTTGAAGGTTCCTCAAGCAAGGATGCCAGAATATGAATACCCTCAATGGCTGTATGATCCTTGCCCATTGCAAGTGATTGAGCATCGGACAGGGCTTGCTGCAAACGGTTTGTGAATTTTTCGAATCGCATTCTTGTTATTCCTCACAACAATTTCTTTACTTGAAGCATATATGGGAGCGGCCATTAGAATTTCAAATATATTTTTTAAATATTTTTCAAAACCTTAACCATTAAAAAAATTATAACTCCATAATAATATTGGTATAAAAATATAAGATTTCAAGGGCACATCTTGAGTTATTTTAAAAAACAAGGTGTTTTATATACACTTATCTTTTATATGGAATAAATTGTCATTAATTAGCCTAATTTGAAAATAATACTATCAATCTTGAACAGATAACTTCTCAATAAGAAATAAAAAAGTCTGAAACAATTCAGACTTTTTTATCAAGCTATACAAAATTTAATCCTTAAGGTGCAGGATTGGGTTGCTGACGGTGAATATCTTCAATGCCTTTTAGTACTTCTTCAGATAAATTAACATCAAACGCATCAATATTTTCTTTGAGCTGATCTAAATTTGTTGCGCCAATAATGGTACTTGTCACAAAGAATTGCTGTTTGATAAATGCAAGCGCCAATTGCGTCAAGGTTAAACCGTGCTTTTCAGCCAATTGTGCATATTGTTCTGTAGCCCATTCACTTTCAGGGTTTGAGTAGCGACTGAAACGTGAAAAAAGTGTTACACGCGCATTGGCAGGTCGTGCACCATTTCTAAATTTACCCGTTAAGTAACCAAAGGCCAATGGCGAATAAGCCAGTAAACCTATACCTTCATAATGCGCAATTTCTGACATCCCAATTTCATAGGTGCGATTCAACAAACTATAGGGATTTTGTACACTAACAAATTTTTCGAGACCTAATTTTTCTGCCAAGTGTAAAAATTTCAACGTTCCCCATGGCGTTTCATTTGATAAGCCAATGTAGCGAATACGTCCTTTTTTAATTTCATTACTCAGTGCAATTAAGGTTTCTTCAAGACTCGTTACGGTTTGATCACTCGTCGCTTCTGTATTGCCATAGCCCAATTTGCCAAAGAAATTGGTCGGACGCTGTGGCCAATGTAATTGATAAAGATCGATATAGTCTGTTTGGAGTCGGGTTAAAGACTGATCTAATGCAGACTCAATTTCTGAAGCAACGAATTTGGTTTTTCCATCACGTATATGACTACCACCTTGTGATGGTCCTGCGATTTTTGAAGCAAGGAATAATTTGTCACGCCCACCACGTTCTGCAATCCAGTTTCCAATAATACGCTCAGTTGAACCTTGGGTATCTGGTTTGGGCGGCACGGGATACATTTCCGCTGTGTCCCAAAAGTTTAATCCGCGTTCCAAAGCATAATCCAATTGTTGAAAAGCATCCGCTTGAGTATTTTGTTCACCAAAGGTCATGGTGCCCAGACATATTTCAGGAAGTAAAATGCCAGTATTCGCTAATGGTTTAAATTGCATAAGCCTTCATTCCCTATAATTTTCTATTTAGATCAATGTTAAAAGCTGGTTAAGCCTACTTAAAATATCATTATTGTTTAAATCATAATTTCCTGAATGGTTGTCATTTTTTATGACAAGCTCAAAATTTGTTAAATTTTAGACAAAAAAAAAGCAAATCCCTGGATTTGCTTTTTTTCAACTTAGAAGAATTTATTCTTCGTCTTCAAAGTCATCTGTTGCCAACTGACTTTTTTCTTCTAGCGATGCATCAAAAATAAGAATCGCCTTACCATCAGTTTCGATCATGCCTTGCTCTTCAAGTGTCTTAAGAACACGACCCACCATTTCACGGGAACAACCCACGATACGGCCAATCTCTTGACGAGTAATACGAATCTGACGACCATTCGGCAAAATCATTGCTTCTGGCTGAGATGATAAGTCAATTAAGCAACGTGCAATACGACCAGATACATCTATAAATGCAAGATCTGTCACTTTGCGAGTCGTGTTTTTAAGACGACGTACAAGTTGAGCAAATACTGCATAACTCAAGTCTGGATATTGTTTACTTAATTCATGAAAATTTTCATAGGTAATTTCAGCAATTTCACATACATCACGCGTACGAACTTCCGCGGTACGTTGTGCATTTGCTTCAAATAGACCCATTTCCCCAAAAAAGTCACCCGCATTTAAATATGCCACAACAATTTCACGCTCATCATCTTCGCGTAAAATAATAGATACAGAGCCCTTAAGAATTAAATACAAAGATTTAGATTCTGAACCCGCATCAACGATAGTGGTACGTTTTGGGTAACGATTAATATATGCACGTTTTAATAATGCCTTCACCGACTCAGGTAACTGCCCCGGAGATAGTGCATCTGTGCTAAGTTGTGAAAAGTTTGAAGTCATGCTAACAGTTCCGAAAATGGATAAATTTTAGATCGCACAAGACCTAAATTGAACTTGTCACACGTTAGAGTTGAAATTCCTTATCAACTCAATTTATGGTAGTGTACAGGTACTGCGTAAATTTATAGCTTTTTTTAGGGACTTGCAATGCAAACGAGTGTTCATTGGCTAGAGAATGTTGCTTTTGAAGCAAAAACTCAAAGTGGTCACACTATCATCATGGATGGATCGCCTGAATATGGTGGTGAAAACCGCGGTGCACGCCCAATGGAATTGATTTTAACTGGCTTAGGCGGTTGTGCTTCATTTGATATCGTGACGATTTTAAAGAAAGCACGTCAAGACATCACTGATGTTCGCTGTGAGTTAAAAGCAGAACGTGCTGATACTATTCCTGCAGTTTTTACTAAGATTCATTTACATTTTGTTGTTACTGGTAACGCCGTTAAAGAGAAGCAAGTTGCTAAGGCAGTTGAACTGTCAGCAGAAAAATATTGTTCTGCAAGTAAAATGCTAATGGACGGTGGTGTAGAAATTACCCATGACTTCGAAATTTTAGAAGCTGAAGCTGCATAATATTTTTGCTTAATTATTTAATAATCAGCCGCATTCAATGCGGCTTTTTTTTGACCAATCCGCTATAGAACACATTGGCTTTGTTGCACAAAGATTTGAAATGCAAAGCGCCCCTAATTGAGCCAAATTTAAGGCGTAACTTGGGTAAGTGGTCGACCTAATTCCGTAAATCTGTTAAGAACTGCTACACGTGCATGGAT